>NZ_JBXUGI010000024.1:0-47451 GCF_057180465.1 Chryseobacterium sp. HNCC26DJ238 | reverse complement strand
GGCGACAAAACCTGACGTGTTTAAAAAAGTTTTTGTTACAATCAATTGATATTTGATGTATGTGATGTGCGAAACTTGTTGGACTGTTTTTTAAACGCAAAGTTTTATTTATGCAAGCTGCTCAATTTTAAGGAGCAAAGAGTGGCGGCAAAGCCGCTGATGAAGCTAGCTTTATAAGAATCAATTTTATTGATTTCATTTCTTTGCTCCTTTAATGATGCATTATTTAAATAAAACTTTGCGTTTGAAAATAACAAATCAATTTAAATAGTAAACACACTCAACTCTCAGCACACAGTTTGTCTTTCCGCAGGAATCTAAGCCCAGAAAATTCAGGTTTATCATAAAATAGCAGAATTTAATTTTTAAACGCAAAGTTTTATCATGCAACCTGCTAATTTTTAAGGAGCAAAGGATGGCGGCAAAGCCGCTGATGAAGCTAGCTTTATAAAAATCAATTTCATTGATTTCCTTTCTTTGCTCCTTTAATGATGCGTTATTTAAATAAACTTTGCGTTGAAAAGCAGAGAATCAATTTATAGAGTAAAGTTTTTTACGCATCACTTATCATTAATTAATTTCCGACGAGTTTAACATTATTAAAAATTCGCTGTTGAGATTCCTCCGGAAATCGAAGATTCGATAAAATCAATGACAAAAAGGCTGCCGGAATTATTGAATAAAAACCTGTAATTTACTTTCAATATCCACAGAACAGACTCAACTATCAGCGCGCAGTTTGTCTTTCCGGAGGAATCTAAACTTAGAAAATTCAGGTTTATCATAAAATTGCAGAATCTAATTTTTAAACGCAAAGTTATATTATGCAACCTGCTAATTTTTAAGAAGCAAAGAGTGGCGGCGTAGCCGCTGATGAAGCAGGCTTTATAATAATCAATTTCATTGATTTCATTTCTTTGCTCCTTTAATGATGTGTTATTTAAATAAAACTTTGCGTTAGAAAATAACGAATCAATTTATAGAGTAAGGTTTTTATATATAGCCTGTCACTGATATCATTTTACCTTATTTACGACGAATCTAACTTTATCGAAAAATTTACGGTTAAGGCTCCTCCTGAAACCAAAGATCAGATGAAATCAATGACAGTGACTGTTGGGATTATTGTACAAATCTTTTAATATACTTTTAATCTGCCTAATTCGGTTATTGCTTTCATTCATCTTAAATTTGCAGAAATTTTTACAGGATGAAAAAAAGTTTTTCCATTATATTTTTATTAGCAGTACTGACCGTTTTTTCACAGGTAAAAACAGACACTGCCCAGGTCATTGTTCCCAATCGATATAACAGTCAGGAATCAATCAATAAGCCTTATGTAATTTTAATCTCTACTGACGGATTCAGATACGATTATGCTCAAAAATATAATGCAGTGAATCTTTTAAATCTTTCAGGAGAAGGCGTAGAGGCTAAAGCAATGATTCCCAGTTATCCAAGCATTACCTTTCCCAATCACTGGAGTCTGATTACCGGATTGTATCCGGCCCATCATGGTTTGGTTGACAATTTCTTTTACGACTATAAACTGCAGAAAAGCTACGCCATGAGCAAAAAGGAAAATGCCGAAGACGGAAGCTGGTATGGGGGAACTCCACTTTGGGCGTTGGCTGAAAAACAGGGAATGGTCAGCGCTTCACTACAGTGGGTGGGCTCAGCAAGTGATGCAGGGGGGAAAAGGCCAACCTATTATTATCCCTATCACGAAAAATTTAAACCTTCAGAAAAAGTAGATAAAGTTATCAGTTGGCTGAAATTACCTGAAAATCAGAGACCGCATTTTATTACGCTGTACTTTCCGGAAGTCGATGGGGCAGGGCATCATTTTGGTCCGGAAGCCGGAGAAACGGAAACTGCTGTTCATACAATTGATAAAGCAATTGGAAATTTAGTGCAGAAAGTCAAGGATTTAGGTTTGAAGAATGTGAATTATATTTTTGTTTCTGACCACGGAATGATACAGGTAGACAGTGGAAGTCCCTTAGGGATTCCTGAAATTCTTTTTGATAAAAAAAGATTTGACTTTTATAATGCTCAGACTTTATTGCGAGTGTATGTGAAAAATCCTGATGAAGTTAAAGCTGTTTTCAAACAACTGAAAGCTGGAAAAACAGGCGACTATGAAGTATATCTTGATAAAAAACTGCCGAAATATCTGCATTTTGCCACCAGAGATGACCGATATAGCAGGATAGGGCAGATTCTCCTGATCCCTAAGGCTCCAAAAATATTTTTAGAAAAGAATCAGAAAACATCTGTAGGAAAACACGGCTATGATCCCAAATTAGTTCCTGAAATGAAAGCTGCGTTTTTTGCCTGGGGTCAGGAATTTAAAAATAATGCAGTTATTGATGAGTTTTCCAATGTCAACGTATATCCTTTAGTTGCTGAAATATTAGGGTTGAAAATCGAACAGCCTGTCGATGGAAAACTTAAAGTTTTACAAAAGATTTTAACGAAAAAAAATTAACTGTAGATTGAATTGATATTTAAAACTTACAGAACGGTTACAATTAAAATTTCGGCGCACCGTAGGTGCGCCGAAATTTTTTTTAAACACATTCGAATTGAAAGTCATTAAAAAATTAAGAATTAAATTGAGTGGAAAATTCCTTTGCAAACTCCTCCAGTTTTACTGAACCGTTTACTGCAGATCCGTGATCCTTAAAATCTTTCTGAACAACGCCTGTTCTGATTCCTAACCCCATTTCCGTATATAGCTCAGCCATTTCCTGTGGTAGACCTGTCTGAAGCATTCCGTTAAGGGAATCTTCATCGCTGAACTCAACCCATGGAAGTTCCGGCTTTCCGATAGCATGACCTAAAACAGCAGCGAAATCGGATGCAGGACGCACATCACTCACGATGTACCTTACGTTTTTGCCCGCAGAATCCTTAACCAGTTCGCTGGCCGCTGCTTTTGCAATATCTGCAGGATGTACCAACGGAACTTTAACCTCGGAAGGATAATTGGCTCCTGTAATTCCTGCGTTTTTAATCAGTGGAATGTCATTGAAGAAATTTAGGTAAAAATATCCTGCTCTCAAAAAAGTAACTGAGGTATTTTCCAGATTATGGTACAGTTTTTCGATAAAATGAAGCCCTTTGATCGGTCCGTTATCGACAGGCGATTCTGCACCGATACTGCTTAACATGACAATCCTTTTTACTCCGGTCTGCTGAACAGCGTCAGCATAATTTTTTCCTGCATTGACTGTGTTCTCAACAATGTTCACTCCGCCCATATTTGGGGGTGTCATCAAAAATGCTGCATCAGCATCTCTGAACGTAGTTATTAAGAAATTTAAATCCGTAATCGACCCTATCGCAGCCTGTGCTCCTAAGCTCTCAATTTCACTTTTCTTGGATTCACTGCTGCTGATAACCGTAACATCATGGCCTTCTGCAATTAATTGTTGAACCAGTGGTTTTGCTACATTTCCCAATGATCCTGTGATGATAATTTTCATATGTAAATTTTATTGTTAAAAGATAAAGATCATCTGGCAGCCTGATTTGATCAGAATTTTTTTCAGTAAATCAAAGCTGCGATTTGACCTTAATTATTTTTTTATTTCCGGGAACAAAGTTATATTTGTACTTACTTTTATACAAGTACTTACCCTAAAGTATGTATTATGACAGCCATTAAAGAAAAGTCTACGATTCAGCAGAACAAAAAATATGCACTCGATCAGTGTCCTGTTACCTATGTTATGGAAAAAATAGGCGGATTCTGGAAACCTATAATTTTATATCATCTTTCTACCGGGGACAAAAGATACAGCGAGCTCAGGCGATGCATTCCTGCGGTTACGGAAAAAATGCTGATCCAGCATCTGAAACAGCTGGAAGGTGACGGACTGATTGTAAGAACAGCCCAACCTGTTGTTCCACCGCACGTTACCTACAATCTGAGTACAGCGGGAAAAGGATTGATCCCGGTGATCCATTCAATGGCAGAATGGGCGTTCAAGGATATGGAGAAAAAGTATCATTAATCTCAAAAATAAAAATGGGTATTTCTGCCATCAGCGGATTAACTCAAAAATACTTGAAAGTGATTATTGATCAGACAATTTTTGATCAGTAAACAATTTTTGTTCACTTTTAAGCGGAATACCTTTGGGAACCTTTTTTATACTTTTTAAGTATGAAAAGAGGAATGATATCACAAAAAAATACCCTTCAGAAAGAAGAGTATTTTCAGTAATTTTTTGAATGAAGTCTAAGATAGAGACTGCATATCAATGACAAAACGATATCTTACATCACTTTTAAGCATTCTTTCGTAAGCATCGTTGATCTCCTGCATTTTGATCATTTCAATTTCAGAAACGATATTATGTTCACCGCAGAAATCAAGCATTTCCTGGGTTTCTGCAATTCCTCCGATCACTGATCCTGCAACAGATTTTCTTCCCATAATCATTGGTGGTGTAAACAGGGATTCCTCCATTTTACCTATAAAACCAACCAAAACATGAGTTCCGTTAACATTTAAAGTAGCAATGTAAGGGTTTACATCATGGTCATAAGGTACTGTGTCAATAATCAGGTCAAATTTTCCGCTTACCGCTTTCATCTGCTCTTCATCCGTAGAGATGACCACGTGGTCTGCGCCCAGTTGTCTAGCGTCATCACTTTTACCTGGAGTTCTTGAGAATAAAGTTACCTCTGCTCCCAAACCTTTGGCAAGTTTGATAGCCATATGTCCCAATCCGCCTAAACCTACAACAGCCACTTTGGAATCCGGACCGGCGTTCCAGTGTCTTAGTGGTGACCATGTTGTAATTCCGGCACAAAGAAGGGGAGCAACAGCAGCCAGATCCAGATTTTCAGGAATTTTCAAAACATGATCAGCATCAACAACCACTTTCTGAGAATAGCCGCCAAAAGTGTGACCTCCCAAATGTTCATCTTTACCGTTATAAGTCCCTACAAATCCTGTCTGACAGTATTGTTCAAGATCCTGTTTGCAGCTTTCACAGGTTCCGCAAGAATCGACGATACATCCTACACCGGCTAGATCGCCTACTTTGAATTTGGAAACATCACTACCAACTTTTGTAATTCTTCCTACAATTTCGTGTCCAGGCACTGCAGGATATTTTGTTCCTCCCCAATCATTTCTTGCTGTGTGAAGATCTGAGTGACAAACGCCGCAAAAAAGAATCTCTATTTCGACATCTTGTGGTGTTGCTTCTCTTCTTTCAATACTCATTTCCTGCAAGTCGGCTTCTTTCGATTCGGTGCCGTACGCTTTTACTGTATAGGTGTCCATTTTTTTAATTTTAAATTACTCTTCTCTATGCAAAAATCGGGACTTTTTCAAAAATACTGCTTATATCAATTACGGATTCAGTTACCAAAATTACAGGTAGAGAACTTTACTGTAATCTAATTTCCCTCTATCGGCGGGATGGATTCTTTCAGGAGATGGAGACGGGGGTGGTTAAACAGCAGAGAAACTTCAATTGTATATTTCAAATCGGTTGATCTTAGCGGTACAGTAAGTTTAAAATTTTTTTATTTCATCAATAAGTTTACGGCTTAGTTTTTCTAATAGGACTGAAGTTGTTCTATAATAACAAATCCGTCAGTTCGAGTAAAATTCTGAAAGAATTTATATTGAGAACCAATGAACTTAAAACAAAATTTCTTTAAAAATTCAAAAAGTTCTCGATACGGTTTTCTTCAAAAACCTACTCGAACTGACATTTCTTAACTGTAAAGTAGAAGTTCAGAACCCTCTATAATTCGTAAATAAGTTTACGGTTTAATTTTTCTAATAGAACAGAAGTTGTACTACTATAACAACTCCGTCAGTTCGAGTAAAATTCTGAAAGAATTTGTATCGAGAACCAGTGAACTTAAAACAAAACTTCTTAATTAATTCAAAAAGTTCTTGATACGGTTTTTTTTTCAAAAACCTACACGCACTGACTGCTCTTAACTGTAAAGTATAAAACCTGCCAAAAGTTAATCTGTTTTATTTGTATGGAATTATAATTGAATAAAATCTTAAATAATAAAGTAATTATCGCTGTTATTCGTCATCATAAAAGTCTCTACTTTATCTATTCAGATTGTTTAATTATTAAATTCATTTTCACCGATGAAATCAAAGCAGAATTTTGAAACGCATACTTTTCAGACGCCTTTTGGACAAATCTTAGCATTCAGAAAGGATGGATTGCTCAAAGCAAAAAACATCCGTTATGCATATTCGGAAAGATTCAGAAAGCCTGTTGCAGTTGATCCCTCAGCTTCTGAAATTATTTTTCCTGAAAAAACTCCGGTATGTCCTCAGAATATCAGTCCGCTTCTGGAAAGAATGATAGGAAAGACCCGTCTTGATGATTTTGAGGTCGATGAATCTCCTCAGTTTCTTTCTGTTTTTCGTCCTGGAAATGTTCGGGAAAATGAAAAACTGTCGGTTATCGTCTGGATTCATGGAGGATCTTATGAGATTGGTTGCGGAGACCTTCCTACGGCAAACCCTTCGGATTGGGTAAAAGAACAGCAGGTGATTGTAGTCACTGTTTCCTATCGCCTGGGAATTTTCGGTTTTTTGGGAGGAAATGAGGAGAGGCCGGCTAACCTTGGGCTGTTTGATATCATTGAAGCTCTTAAATGGATAAAAACAAATATCTCCGCTTTCGGTGGAGATGAAGAAAATATTACGCTTTTCGGTCAGTCTTCCGGCGGCGATGCAATCGCTCATCTGATGGTTTCTGACGGTGTTGAAAATTTATTCAGGAGATTGATCATTCACAGTGCTCCTTTGGGGCTAAGAAAAAACAGAAGGAAAATGTCCGCCGAATTTTTATTCAATACCCGGTATTTCAGCAAACAATCCGAGATGTTGGAAATTGTTGAAAATTATAAAAAATATCTTCCGTCCTTTATAAAATATGGTTTAAAAGCAGCGATGCCTTTTGGAACCCAATATGGATTCCCGCCTTTGTGCACGGAGGAGGAAGCAGAACAAAAATGGAAACAGAATGCCGGGAATATCGATGTTTTAATCGGACTGAACGATGAAGAAACCTCTTTCTACCTGAAAGCTTCTGATGGGTTAAATAAATATCTGCCCGGAAAAATTATTAATAAAGCGATAAGAACGACAACGGAAATCATTTATGGAAAACCGGCCGCCGAATTTGCCGGAAATTATGCAGAGGCGGGTGGTAATGTGTATCTTTTCAGAATTCATCCCCGTTTAAACGACAATCATTTCATGGGGGCGCATGCGATTGATCTTCCATTCATCTTTGGAAATGAATCTGCATGGAAAAGTGCAGGGATATTAAAAGATATTCCGTGGAGCTATATAGAAGAAAATGGGAAAAAATTAAGAAAGCTTTGGGCAGAATTTGCCCAAAGCGGAATTATATCTGATGGTTCTGAAAGACCTGATATTTTAGTTCTCAGAAAGATTTAGTTTTTATTGAAATAAAAATAAATGATTTTTTGTACGAATACGACACAGTTAACAGGTATCGTGTAAAAAATTGTTATGTGTATGTATTCATTACATTATTCGGGAAGCCAAACACTCACATTTCCTGCCGGTACAGGGAAATTTCCCCAGCCGTTTTCATCAATGGTCACTTTTTCTTCAAATCTCCCCAATGAGTCGTAGAAAGTCTGACCAATATATCGTTCACCCATTTCCATCGGTTTTTCATAAGCGTCTTTATTGCTCAAAACCACTGCGCAACCTGTATGTTCGTCATCGCCTTCACGGATCCAGCCAAGACAGTTGGCATCTTCAAAATAATCTCTCTGAACACCATAAGCATTTTCTTTTCTGGCTTTCAGAAGTTCTTCGATCCCGTCTACCTTATCTAAGAATATTTCATGCTCATTACCTTCACCATCGGTATCTTTGTAACTGGCGCCATACAAGTCAGGGTAAAATACACAGGGATATCCTTTTTCACGAAGCAGGATCAGTGCATATGCCAGGGGTTTGAACCATGTTTCAACCGGAGCTTCAAGATCCTGCAGCGGTTGGGTGTCATGATTATCCACAAGACTTACAGAATGCAGAGGATCAACTTCAGTCAGGGTCTGGTCAAAAATTCTCCGCAGGTCATAAGAATCTCCTTCGTTAGATGCGGTGTGAAAATTATTATGAAGCGAACTGTCAAACAGGCTCATGCATCCTTCGGTTGCGTCGATGTATTTCTGCAGCAGATTGAGCTGTCCCGGTGCCCAGTATTCTCCTACGGCAAAAATGTTTTTACCGGAATTGGAGCGCAGCATGGTCAGCCACTCTTTATAAAAATCAAATGAAATATGCTTTAAGGCATCCAATCGAACGCCATCAAAATCGGTTTCGTCAAAGTACCATTTTGCCCAGTTGTTGAGCTCTTCACGCACGTGAGGATTTCTGTGTTCTACATCATTGAACATGAGGTAGTCATAATTTCCTTTTTCGTCATCGATCATTTCTTCCCAGTCATTTCCGTATTCAGACTGGATTTTATAGATGTGTGAATCTTTCCCTTCTGCATAATCAACACCGCTGAAACACGTGAAATTCCATTCAAAATCTGAATATTTTTTTCCTCTTCCGGGAAATGTAAACTTTGTATAAGACTGAATGTCTGCAAAATCTGAGATGATCTTTTCACGGTTGTTCTCGTCAACTTTTGCAGCTTTAAAAGTTTCAAGTTCATCACCGCCTGCCTTGTGGCCCAATACGATGTCTACAATCACCTGGATATTTTCCTGTTTCAGGGCTTTGATAGAATTCAGATATTCGTCTTTCGAGCCGTATTTGGTCTTTTTGGAGTTTTTCTGGTCAAATTCACCAAGGTCATAAAGATCGTAGGCATCGTATCCTACGGAATTTCCTCCGTTAGTTCCTTTATAGGCCGGTGGAAACCACACTGAAGTAATTCCTAGTTCTGATAAATGTTTTGCCTCTTTTTCGGCATGTTTCCACAGCACTCCGTCTCCGTCACTGTACCAGTGGAAAAATTGAATCATTGTCTGGTTCATAGTCTATTGTATTTGGTAGTATCAATTTAATGAAAATTATCGGCTAATCTTCGAATTCCTCAAACCGTATTTTAAGCTGGACAGAAACCTGCTTTTTTTCTTCGGTGTTGAGATGTGATAACGACAGACCCAATAATCGTACCGCTTTATCATAAGGACGGAGCTCCCAGAGTTTTTTTGAAATTTTAAAATATTGCTCGGGTGAATTGAAATATTCTTCTTTGGTGATGCTTCTTGTAAATAATGAAAAATCGTTGTATTTGATTTTTAAGGTCAGGGATTTTCCCATGATATTGTTTTTCTTTAACCTCTGATCAAGTTCCTCGCTCAGGCTCTGCAGTTTTTCGTCAATCTGCTGTTCGTCTGAAAGATCTTCAAAAAACGTTCTTTCTACAGCAACGCTTTTCTGAATTCTGTGAGGTTTTACCTCAGAATGATGAATGCCCCGAACAACATCGTAATAATATTTCCCTGACTTACCGAAAAGCCTCGTTAAATCTTCCTGTGATCTTTTTTTGAGATCTTTACCTTTAAAAATACCTAACGTAAACATTTTGTTGGCGGTTACTTTTCCGACGCCGTAAAATTTCTCTACCGGAAGGTCTTCAAGAAATTGTTCGATTTTTTCAGGATGAATGGTTTTCTGACCGTTAGGCTTATTGATATCGGATGCGACTTTGGCCAGAAACTTATTGACGGAAATTCCTGCCGATGCGGTCAGTCCAGTTTTTTCTAATATTTTCTGCCGGATTTCCTTCGCAATCTGATTGGCAGATTCTATTCCTTTTTTATTTTCGGTTACATCAAGATAGGCTTCATCTAATGATAGGGGTTCGACCAGATCGGTATATTCATAGAAAATTTCCCTGATCATTTTTGAAATTTCTTTGTAACGTGGAAATCGCGGAGGGACAAAAATCAGATGAGGGCATTTCTCTTTTGCCGTTTTACTCGGCATTGCAGAACGCACACCGAATTTTCTTGCTTCATAGCTTGCTGCTGATACGACACCGCGGTGTCCGCCACCGACCGCAATTGCTTTTCCTCGCAGGGATGGATCATCATGCTGTTCTACGGAAGCATAGAATGCGTCCATATCCACATGAATAATTTTGCGTTGGGGAAAAGAGAAATCCATATCACAAAGATATGGATTCAATTAATTCTGATTAAGTTCCGGGCTCTAAAGTTTTAAACGCCCGGCACTTTTATGCTATACCACTTTAAGCGTAGGTAACTGACTGATCGAAATGTATTACTATCATGCTATAAATGTAAATCCAGTCCAATAATAATTCTGCATCCGGAAAAGATTACTTTGAAAGCTTATCAATCGTCGCCTGGATTTCAGGATCTTCAGGTGAAATTGCATAATACTTTGCAATTTTAGATTTTTGGTCAATTACCATATATCTCGGAATCCAGTTGAGGTCAACATAATTGTTGAAATCATTTTTCCATCCTGACGAAAACCAATAGTTTTCTTTGTCCTTCATATTGAACCTTTCCAGGCTGCTGTCAAATTTATCTTTTGACCTTTCCAGTGAAAAGAAGACAAAATCAATATCAGGATTGTTTTTTTCAAGTTCTTCAGCTTTAGGAAGTGCTTTGAGACAGTCTCTGCACCATCCTGCCCAAAAATCGATCACCAAAATTTTTCCTTTATGCTGATTCAGGATTTCCTGAACACTGATGTTTTTACCGTTTTCATCTTCCAGTTTCTGCTGTAACGCTTCTTTTGAAAATTTTGTTTTTAAAACTTCAGGTGTTTTCTGAGAACATCCGAAGGTAAAAATACCTAACATCAAAAAAGTCATGAGCTGCTTCATTCTAAATTTTTTTACAAATCTAAACATTGAAACATAATCTTATGGTGGAATCAGGTGATTTTAACACAAATTTGAGAGATTGAGAAATTCTATTTTCAAAAAAATCCGCAACGGTTGCTGCGGATTTTAAGGGATTTTTTTATTTTTTTTGATTCACGTAGTTAAGGATCATCTGCTGAAATTCTTCTTTCTTATCTATCACAACATTGATCGGCCAGTAGTAGACATAATCACGCAGATAATCAAAGGTTTTGAGCCGTACATAATCTTTTTCTGTGGTGAGAATCAGTTTGTACTCGCCCAGTTTTTTATATTCTGCCATAATATTTTTAATATCTGCTTCAGAAAAATTGTGATGATCCCTAAATTTAAGGTGTTTCACTTTCTGAGAAAATTTAGAAAGATGGTTAAGCAGTGGTTTGGGATTCGCAATTCCGGTGATCAGAAGAATGTCATAATAATTCAGATTGTTATCGGGCAGCATTTTATCCCTTGCATAGACGTTTTCATCATATCCGATGGAAGAGAAAAATACTTTCTGATGTTGTGAAGGTTTTATTCTTGAGATATAATACTGTTTTTTTTCCTCAGTGAGTTCATCAGGGCATTTGCTGACCATAATGATATCTGCCCTGGCAGATCCGGCTCTTGATTCTCTCAGGTCTCCTGCCGGTAAAAGATGATCCTTAAAGTAAGGATCGTTAAAATCGGTCATGAGGATATTGAATCCTGCTTTGATAGCTCTGTGCTGCATGGCATCATCAAGAATCAGAACATCAAGGTCCATATCATCAATTACTTTTCTGGCTCCGGGAACACGGTCTTCAGAAACGGCAATGACAAAACGGTTTTTGAAACGCTCAAATAACTGCATCGCTTCATCGCCCACTGTTTTGTAGTTGCTGTCGTAATTTGTCACTTCATATCCTTTCGTCAGTCTTCCGTAACCTCGTGAGAGCACCCCTGTGCGGTAATATTTGGATAAGGATTTAGCAAGGTACATCACCATCGGTGATTTTCCGCTTCCGCCCACGGACAGATTGCCGACATTGATGATCGGAGTTTTGAATTTCGTAGATTTTAATATTCCCAGATCATAAAAGGTATTCCGGATGCCCGTAACCATATGATAACCTAAGGAAAAAGGATAGAGATACCATCTTTTCATACTTTGCAAAAATAAGAATTTTACAGACCACTTTATAGAATAGATCAATGATTTATCAACATTTATCAACATTTATTTTAAAAATAAAACCGCTGCTATTGTTAAATTAAATTATTTTTGCAAAATTGTTTCCGCTGCATAAAATTTGCCGGTGCCTTTACTTTATTTAAGAATCGGGAACAGATTTTTTTTGGTTAATATAAACGATCTAATTATTCTGCATTGAGATATTTTATAGAATTTTCATATAACGGTAAAAATTATTACGGCTATCAGGTACAGCCTCATGATATTTCTGTGCAGGAAGATATTGAAAAGGCGCTGTCTGTTATTTTAAGGGAAAAAATAAAAACCGTAGGAGCAGGAAGAACAGATACCGGTGTACACGCACAGAAAATGTTTGCCCATTTTGAGACCGGAAAAATAATTACTGATCACCTGGTCCATCAGCTTAACAGTTTTCTTTCTGCAGATATTTCCATTAAGAGGATCTTCAGTGTGAAAGATGATTTTCATGCCCGTTTTGATGCCACTTTCAGAACCTATGAATATTATATTTCCATGGAGAAAAATCCTTTTACGCAGGACTCAGCGTGGCAGTTGTGGCGGAGAAAAATCGATGTCAGTAAAATGAACGAGGCATGCAAAATTCTTTTTGAATATGAAGACTTTACCAGTTTTTCAAAACTGCATACGGATAATAAAACCAATATCTGCAAAATCTACAGAGCGGAATGGGAGCAGACCGGAACAGAGCTGAAATTTACTGTTTCTGCCAACCGTTTCCTGAGAAATATGGTTCGTGCAATCGTAGGCACAATGGTGGATGTGGGGTCAGGAAAAATGCAGCCTGAAGAGATGCGAAGGGTCATAGAAGAAAAGAACCGGAATTCTGCAGGGACTTCTGCACCTGCTCACGGACTTTTTCTGGTGGATGTAGGATATGAATTTGAATAAAAAATGTAAAACTGATCACTAATTATATGATGTCAATTTTTATTGTAATAGGTGCTTATCGGTACTACGCCGGATTAGCTGAAAGATTTGGTAAAGTCAAATGGCAGTTAGGGCTTCTGGCTGTTGCAATATATATAGGATTACAGATTATATTTCTTTTCTCTTATGGAATGTATGAAGGGATTACCAACCGGGGATCTTTGAATACCAGTAATTATACAGGTTTTTCCATGGTTAATGTGGTGAGCTGGTTATTTGCCATTGCCGGAGTATACGCAGTGTATAAACTTCTGGAGAATAAATTTATCAAAGAAAATATACAAAAACCATCAGTTGAAATTGATGAAATCGGGGTGAAAGAAAAGTGATTTATTTTTTGTAAGTAAGCAGTACCTAATCTATTTATTCTGTATATAAGAGGAATAATATATTTTATATGACTATTTGATGGAGTTCTGAAGGCTGTAAAATTTTAAAGTCTTATTTTTGCATAGAATTTTTCAAATTAATTCTTTACTTCGATTTCTATAATGAAAAAACAAGATACCTGGGCAATAGTAAAGAGACTTTTCTTCATCGGTATGAAGTTTCGTTCCTGGTTTATTTTTACCCTGATTATTTCTATCATACTGTCTATCGTTTCCACCTACAGACCTTATCTTACGATGCAGATCGTAGATAACGATATCACAAAACTGAAAGATAAAGCTTTAATGATGAAGCATATTTATGCTTTGGTCGGGCTGGTTTTTGCAGAAACGGTTTTAAACTTTTTCCTGGTGTATTTCTCCAATTATATTTCACAGAATGTCATCAGGGATATCAGGGAACGCCTTTACAACAAGCTTATTTATTTCATGACTGCTTTTTTCGACAAAACTCCTATCGGACAGTTGGTCACACGGGCAGTGGGTGATGTTGAAACCATCGCAACGGTCTATACTGATGGTTTCCTGATGGTTTTCGGTGATGTGCTGAGAATTGTATTTGTCTTATTTATGATGTTTCAGGTTGATGTACACCTGAGTTACATTTCACTGGCAATTCTACCTTTAATGGTGGTGATCACAAGATTCTTCCAGAAAAGATTAAAAAAAGCTTTTGGGGATGAAAGGACATGGACTTCCAATCAGAACTCATTTGTACAGGAAAGGCTGGCGGGAATGCCGATCATTCAGGTTTTTAACAGGCAGCAGGCTGAATTTAAAAAGTTTGATGATATCAATATTACCCTGAAAAGTGCTCTGCTAAGAACAGTCTTTATTTTCTCACTCTTTTTTCCGGTCGTTGAACTTATTTCTTCACTTTTTATTGGCTTCGTGTTGTTTTATGGCGGTTATATTACAATCAGTGCAGGTGTTGTTATCGCATTTATCCAGTTTATCTCGATGCTGATCCGTCCTTTACGGCAGATTGCAGACCGTTTTAATAATATTCAGCGTGGTATCGTAGGTGCCGAGAGAGTTTTGGGGATTATGGATGAAGATTATGCAATGCCGAATGACGGTAAGGTGGCAAAAGAGCAGTTTGACGGAAAGATTGAGTTTAAAAATGTTCATTTTGCCTATGATGAAAAACAGGAAGTCTTAAAAGGAATTGACTTTAAGGTAAATCCGGGAGAAACTGTGGCGATTGTTGGTGCAACAGGAGCCGGAAAATCTACGATCATCAGCCTGATCACAAGATTGTATGATATCAATTCGGGAGAAATTTTTATTGATGATGTGGAACTGAAACAATATGAACTCTATAACCTGAGAAGTCATATCGGAGTGGTGTTGCAGGACGTTTTTCTTTTTCACGGAAGCATCTATGAAAATCTTGCATTCGGAGACGAAAGTATTACTATAGAAAAAATAAAAGCAGGTGCAAAAGAAATTGAGGTTGATGACTTCATTGAAAGTCTTCCAGGCGGCTATGAGTATGTGGTAAGTGAAAGAGGTTCGTCAATTTCATTGGGACAGAGACAGCTGTTGTCTTTCCTTCGGGCGTATTTATCGGATCCTAAAATTCTTATTCTGGATGAAGCGACGTCGTCAATTGATCATGAGAGCGAAAAACTCATCCAGAGAGCTACTGAAAAAATAACTAAAAACCGGACTTCAATTATCATTGCCCACAGGCTTTCAACGATTGAGAAAGCAGATAAAATTATTGTCATGGAACATGGCAAGATCGTTGAAGAAGGAAAACACCTGGAACTTTTAGATAAAAACGGATATTATTCTACCTTATATAAAGCACAGTTGAGACATGAAATTGAGGTAGAAGAAAAATTATAATCCGTAAGGAATAAATCCAAGATCTTTTCTCCATTCATTGCCATATTTTTCTGTAAGGTTTTTTGCTACCAGTCTGTTGTTTTCCCTGGCTTTTTCAGAAAGGTATTTACTGATCACGCAGTTCTGATAAACGACAGTGGCTCCATACTTTTTTTTAAAGACTTCATGATTTTTTGACATGATCCCAAACTGTATAAACTGCGGTAAATTTTCTTTGTAAAATTTCTTTCCATCCATATTGCAGTCAGCAGTATTCTTTGGATTATGATGTGCAGTCTTTTGGGCAGAAACTAAAGCTGAACAGCTAAGCAAAGAGATTGTCAGGAGGAAATGTGTTGTTTTCATGATGATATTTGTTTCTTTGATACAGATTTTGGTTGAGAGTTAAATTACATATTGCATTAATAATTTATCTGTTGTTGAATGGTAATATTTAAATTGATCTCATATAATCTTATACAGGAAACGTAATTCTCTGAAAATTGCTTTACCCATAGCTATTCAGAAAATCAATAGATATTCTGCTAACTCAATACTTTTTGTTAACATTGCGTTCATATTTGATTCACTTTAATTTAATAACTACACACTTAGGTATAGTTTTTGTTATTTAACATAAACATAAAAAATAGAGACAACCCTATGGCTAAGTCAAAGTAAATTCCTAAATTTATTAAAAATTTGTAAATCCATTGAAATTAATGGGGGTTACTCTATTAATTGTTAGTAATTTTTAACTTAAAACCAAAATATAAAGATGAATAATATTCAAGACGAATTTCAGGTCTTAAAAGATGAATTGAAAAAATTGAACATTGATGTACAGAAAGTCGTGAAAGTAGGAAACGGAAGTATGGATTTCCACGAGGTCTTTTATACCTCTCCACGATATGATGATGTGAGAACCGTATACGTACAGCGTCATACGCTTGATCATCTTATTGAAAAATTCAGACAGGCTTACAGCTGAGAAATAATATATGCGACTCAATTTGTTGAGCCGCATATTTGTATGACCAGATTATTTAATCTTTATCTAAGGTAGAATTTTCTTTGGTATCTTTCATTTGTACGTATACCAGCAGAGAGAAGAGGATACATCCTGTAATGTACCAGTAGAAGTAGTGTTCAGATCCCATTTTTTTAAGCCACAAAGCTACGTATTCAGCACTTCCTCCGAATATGGCCACTGTCAGACCATAAGGTAAACCTACTCCTAATGCACGTACTTCAGACGGGAAAAGTTCTGCTTTTACAATGGCGTTGATAGAAGTGTATCCACTTACAATGATCAATGCAGCCATAATCAGGAAAAAAGCGGTCCACATTGAAGTTGTGTGACTTAATGCAGTAAGCAGCGGAACGGTACAGACTGTTCCTAATATTCCAAAACCCAAAAGCAGCGGGCGTCTTCCTATCTTGTCAGAAAGTCCTCCGAAAACCGGTTGCAGACAGGCAAATATAAATAAAGAGAGAAATGAAATCAGGGTCGACTGCTCCTTAGTAAGGTGTACCGTATTGATCAGAAATTTCTGCATATAGGTGGTATATGTGTAAAATGCTAATGTTCCGCCCAAGGTAAGTCCGACAACGGTTAGAAGAGCTTTAGGATGCTTCAGAAGCTCTTTTATGGTACCTTTTTTCTTGTCAGTGATATCTTTTTTATTTTCAAAAGCTTCTGTTTCATGAAGATTTGATCTCAGGTAGAGGGCAATTACCGAAAGAATGGCTCCGATCACGAAAGGAATTCTCCAGCCCCAGTTTTCTAACTGTGTTTCCGTTAATATCAGTTTTTGCAGAATAAGCTGAATACCTAAAGCGATCAGTTGTCCGCCAATTAAGGTTACATACTGGAAACTCGAATAAAAACCCCTCCGGTCTTCAGTTGCCATTTCGCTGAGGTAGGTTGCAGATACACCGTATTCTCCGCCCACACTCAACCCCTGTAATAATCTTGCGACAAGAAGAAGTGCGGGTGCTAAAATTCCGATGGTGTCATAAGTAGGGGTCAGTGCGATTAATAATGATCCGAATGACATCAGCAGTACAGAAAGTGTCATCGCTTTTTTCCTTCCGATTTTATCGGCAATACTTCCGAACATCCAGCCTCCGATGGGGCGCATCAGAAATCCTACGAAAAATATTCCTGCTGTATTCATCAGCTGGGCATTCAGATCAGATTCGGGAAAAAACGAATTGGAAAAATAAATGGCAAAGGCAGCATAGGCATACCAGTCATACCATTCTACAAGATTTCCTATTGAGCCGCCTACAATAGCTTTTATTCTTTGGGCAGTGGTAATTTGAGTAGTGTTAGCATTCATATGAACAATATATTAAATTTTTTAAAGTGCAATTTGTAAAGACAGTAAAAATTCTCTTTTTCTGTCAAAAATTCTTTTAGAGGCAACGTTATACAGAGGTCTGCTACTATATTGAGCAACAATTTTTGCATTTTTACCGTATAGATAAAGATTGGTTCCGATATCATAATAACTTCCGTTTTGATTCAGTGCTTTCATATCTTTGAGCGCATAATTAAAAAAAGGCTGTACTTTAAATTTACTGCTGAACTTCGGAAGTACAAAGCCAATCTGGGAAAACCAGATATTCCCTGTTCCCATCAAAACCCTGTTGTTTCCTGCTCCTTCTAAAGCTTTTTGTCCGGTAAAACCAGAATCGGGAGTTCCTGGATTCATTATTCCGCTTATTCTTAAATAATCGGGCCCGTAGTTATAATTGTAAAAAACAGAATAAAGGGTAAGTCCCATCTCTTTGGTTTTGTTACCCAAAGGGATCTCGGAAAAGACATCTGCTCCGAAAATATGAGCATCATGAGATTCAAAAACATTTTCTGAAGGCTGAGACTGGGTGGCAGATCCGTTACTGTAAAAACCGGCTCCCACGTTCAGTACTTTTTTGGAGGCAAGGTTGTTTCCTGCCAAAAAGGAAGTGACTGTAGTTTCCTTGGTGAAAAACTGGTAGTAAGCGTATCCTGCGTAGGATAATTTACCTTCCTGGTTATTATCAACAGCAGGTCCTCCAACTATTGGTTTTAAACTGGTTGCAAAAGGTTTGTTAACGCTGAACCGGTAATTTAATCTGTCAAACTCACCATGAACGAAAACACCAAACTGTCTTGAAAACTGGTCGGCAATTTCAATCATCGGAAAATTAAAGACAGGAATATCCCCGGCAAGCATTTTTGTTGTACTGGTGTTAGTCATACGGCTTACCCCATTCCATGAGTGAAGTCCTGCCCCGATATAGACATTGTTTTTATTGGGCTTTCCTGTCTCGGAATCATTTCTGGGAATAATGGTCAGCTCATTGTAGGCATCATGAAAAAAGAAGGGAGCTTTTTTTCCTGCGCCATTACTGCCGGTTCCGGACCCTCCCCCAGAAATAAAATTTTGATTATTGACTCCCATCTGCAGGAAAACAGAATAAAAAGGAGTAACCTGACTTTGGATTACCAGCCTCATTCTTCGGATTCCTGCGTCATAGGTCTGATGCTGCGGAATACCATTAACGGCCGTTCCGGGATTGTGGTCTATGCTGCGAAGCCAGATTTGGCTTGAAATCCCAAATTTAATCCATTGGTCTCCTGTCTGATTAAGGTTGATTTTAAGTTCACCGATTGCCATAGACTTTTTTTCTTCAGGGGTTTCTTTGATTTTTTTATCTGTCATCACAGTGTCCTGACAATAAGCCAACTGTACGACTGTTATACATAAAATTGATAGTAATTTTCTCATAGGCGTTTTTATTTGTGCCTAAACAAGAGATAAATTCTGAAGAAATTCTGAAGTTTTTAAAGGATTTGAGTTTTTGTTGCTATGTTTTTGAATTTCAGTTATTTATTTTTTAAAATCAACTCTTACAATGTGTAAATTCTGCTCAAATTGGTAGGAAATTGTATGGTCAAAAATCTCCAGAATTTTCTTTACGAGTGCCAGACCGATCCCGATGGAATTCTGATTGGGATTTCCGCGCCGGAATCTTTTGAACAATTCCTCTGTAGAAATACTGGGTTGATTTCCGGTATTTGAAATCTGAAAATAAGTTTCCGTGAGTTTTACAAAAATTTTTCCGTTTTCAATATTGTGCCTTTTAGAATTGTTGATGAGGTTATTGATTACAATAACGGCAAGATTTTCATCAAGATGCACATAGACATCTTTCTGGATTTCTTTGACCAGGGCAAGTTTCTGAATTTCAAAGAGATCTTCAAAATAGTAAAGCCTCTCTTCCAGCAGTTCTGAAAAATTGATCAGCAGGGAATCATTCTTTTCGAAATGTTCGAGTTTTGCAAGAATGATCAGGGATTGATTGATCGATGAAAGCCTGTCCAGTTCATCATTCATGGAAGAAAGCGTGACAAGCTGTTCCTCTGAAAGTTCGCTGTCCATTAACAGTTCTATTTTTAATTTAATAGAAGCCAAAGGCGTTTGCAGTTCATGTGAGGTATTTTCCGAAAGCTCTTCCAGGATATTATAGTCTTTTTTAGAACTTTCAGACATTTTTATAAGGAACCTGTTCAGTGATCTGAATTCTTCAGTTTTTGTTTTCATCAGGTTCATGGGGCTGTTGTCCTTTAGGCTGAATTTTTTGATCTCATCCATGGCGTGATAAAAAGGATCGAGAATTTTCTTTGATACAAGAACACTGACGATAATGGTAAGAATGATAAGGAATACCATGATCCAGGCAACCACCATGATAATACTGACTAGGAAACGGTTTTCGATGATGGTGATGTATCTTACACTTGTAACAGAATAATTCTTACCGTGAATCACGGGATAGGTGGTAACGGAAATTCTGTTGATGTAAGACTGTATGCTTCTGTTCCAGATATAGTTTTCTTCAATAATTTTTTCTTTCCCGATTATGGTTCCGGGCGGAAGAATTCTGATCTGTGTCTGACGGTGAAGGGAGGTCTGATAATCGTAATCAGGATTTTTCCCGATCTGACGGGTGATGTAGGTATTGAGATCCTCAAGTTTGAGAATGGCAGAACGTACGGTTGCTCTTTCAAAAGCAATATACAAAATGGTGAATCCCGTGATAAGAACAAAAAATATGATCACGGTAAATGCCCTGGCAAAACGAAAACTTAAATTCATAGGTCTACCGGTCTATCCATTTGTAACCCAATCCGTAAACAGTCTGAAGATAATCTTTCCCTCCGGAATCCACTATTTTCTTTCTGAGGTTTTTCAGATGCTGATAAACAAAATCTATATTATCAATGCTGTAAGTATAGTCTCCCCAAAGATGGCTGGCGATTGCCTGCTTAGACAGCATTCTGTTTTGATTGCTGATGAAGTAGATCAGTAAATTCAGTTCTTTCCTGGTGAGATTCAGTATTTGGTCGTTTATTCTGCATTCTTTAGAATCCAGATTGATGGTGATCTCATTAAAACTCAGGATATGATTGGTTTCCGGGGTTTTTCTGCGGATGACGGCTTTTATTCTTGAATGAAGTTCCGGAAGGGAAAAAGGTTTAGTAATATAATCATCTGCCCCGTCATCTAATCCTGTAAGTTTAGTATCCAGGGAATTTTTTGCAGAAACAATAATCACACTGGCAAACGGAGAATAATTTTTGATATGTCTCAGGATATCAAGACCGTTTCCGTCAGGAAGCATAAGATCCAGAAGGATGCAGTCGTATTCGAAAAGCTCAATTTTATCTAAGGCTTCCTTTGCGGTGGATGCGGCTTCACAAATGAAATCTTCTTTTTTAAGGTAATCCGTTATATTGACGGCAAGATCATGATGGTCTTCGATGATGAGAATCTTCATATAAAATTTTTAATCCAATACATTTGTTATCCGGATTAAAGATAAAAAAAACCGTTCAATTGTAATGAACGGTTTTATAAAGGTTGCTAAAATCTGTATCCGAGTGAAAAACCACTGCGGAAACCTGCCCATGGTCCATCGACTTTTATTCTCGCTCCGTTGGCGTTGGTTTCTACGGTGTAATCTACAAAAGGAATGTCCAGATTTTCAATTTCCTGTTTTAGCTGTGCCTGCATTTCAGGGGTCAGGATAAAGTCGCTTGATAAGGTAAAATCACCCTTTCCTGAACCGTAATGGGCTCCTGCGATCCAAAAATCAAGGACAAAACTGTGCTGTTTATTGAGAAAAAACTGTGCTCCGACCATTAATCCACCGCTGTTGCCCTTAGCATCCCCTAAACCCTTAAGGGGAATTGGGATCGTAGTTCCTAATCCGTTGTAATCATAGGTATAGTCAAAAGTATTTGTAGAAACTTTTGAGTACCGGTAATAAGGCGCAAAATAAAATCCTTTCCCGTATCCTTCACCGATATAAAATCGGGGTTCAATGGTGAAATTGGTCGCTTTGATTCTCAGATTCTGAAAATCTTTTTCATCCTCGTCGCTTAGAAAAGCATTCATAAAAGGAACTTTTCCTTCTGCTACAGTTCCGAAACCTACATTCACCGCAAACCAGCGGTTGATTGACCTCTCATAGGAAAGGTTGATGTTCCTGAATGCATAGCCGGTGATATTGGTTTTGATAATATTCATTTTATCTTCCGGAACGGTACTGACTTCGGTTATCATTACCTCCTGTGCAGTAAGGCTTGAAATTACAAAGGATGATGCAAGAATAAAAATTTTTTTCATAGTATATTATTTTGATTTAGGTGATGATAAAAATAATCTTTAAAGATGAACTTTAAATGAAGATAAAATTACGGTTTTTTTAAATCAAAAACCGTTCTGGAATCTTAGAACGGTTGAATTTATTATAAAATAATTATTAATAATTACTTTTTGATGAATTTTATACTCTCAGGTTGGGATTTGTTTCCTGAAAATTCAATAAAGTAAGCCGAAGGTGGTAAGTCAGAAACCTGAATTTTTCCTGATTTTAAATCTGAGTTTTTGATCAGTTTTCCGTCAAGGCTGTAGATACTTGCTTTGGAGTAATCTGACAGATCACCTTTCATCTCTATAAAGTCCTGTGCAGGATTAGGATAGATTTTAAGAGTTTCTTTTCTGACAAGATCAGATACTGCTAAAAATGCGGTGTTGAGTGCCTGTGCTCCGGTGGTGGTCTGTGTATTGCCCAATGCATTGATGGTGGCATTGGTCGTACTCAATAAGGGAAACTTATTGGTGCTGTTGTAATAGGTATACGCTGTATTGGTAATTGTTCCGATTGGAAAGAAACCGGCGATTAAATTGAAAGTCTGTACAGATTTAATGCGAAGAACATTCGTATAGGTTTTTGAACCGATGATAAGCGTACCGTATGCATCTCCGCTGATCACGATGTCTCCACTGAAAGTTCCGGATACTGCTGTGGATGTGAATGTTCCTGATGCTGTATCGTTGTGTGAATATCCGTAGGCTGCAGGATAAGTGATAAAAGTTCCGTTGTTTGTGGAAAAATTAAGCGTAGCATCCGGAGTGACCAGTCCTGTGATTTCGAGTTTGGCAGCTGTCGCTTTGTAATAAACGGTGTTGCTCCCGTTAACCATTTTGATGGTGGTGCCGGGAAATGTGCTTATTTCGTTTGCGCTGGGTGTAGAGTAGACTGCTGCTGAAGCCGTGCCTTGGGTCAGACTTCCGTTGGAGAAGACCACATTGTTTCCGGTTGCAGAGTTGTCAACGGTTCCGTTAACATTCACATTGTTGACATTTTCACCGGCTATCGGATCATTAAATGCTTTCGTAATCGTAGTTTGAGCATAAAACAAGGCTGATGAAGCCATTAAAAAGAATAAAGTTGTTTTCATATTTTACTTTTTTGTGATAAAGATAATCAAAAAGTAAATCGGTTATATTATTTATTCGATAAGTAAAACCGGAAATGATTGATGTCTTTGTACGAAAGGATGCGATACTGAGGAAGATTCATCTGATAAAAGCTCCGCAAACTTCTAAAATTAAAAGGCACGAACAGAATGCTCGTGCCGATATAGATTTTTAAAAATATTATTTTGATTTAAACTTTTTACAGTTCCGCAAAGAGATAAAATAACTGAGTATTCTTGTGGTCTTTATGCTTACGGATACGGAACACCCAATAAAGTTTCTTTATTCTTTTGAAAGTCCGCTGATTCTTTTTAATTCCGCCATCATCTCATCTTTTTCCTTCAGCATTCTTTCATATAATGCAATTTTTTCTTCGTGCAATTGAAAAAGTTTATCTACAGGATGGATGGTGCTGTTAATGTTCATACCATTCAAAAATGCGCTGTTATTAAAAGTATTAGCAATAATATTGACTGCCTGTTCTTCATTCATATTTTCGAGCGCTTCTCTAGGAACGTTTAAAATTTCGGAAATCTTTTCTAATATATTTTCGTCAACAATTTCTTTCTGCTCAAGCAGCGAAACTTTCTTTTGGTTCCAGTCATCACCAAGGTCAAATGCTAAAGCTTCCTGCTTAATGCCCAACATTTCGCGGAAACGTTTAATGTTTTTGCCTTGATGTATTTTCTTGTTCTGCATATTTGTGAATTATAAAAACAAATATAATTAAAACTTAGGGATTAAAAATGAAGGTTTTTGAAAAAGAAATAGTGTACTGGGTGAATCACCGATTATTTCGGTACTCAACTTCTAAGGTTTAAATTTTGCCACATGATCATAAAAAAGGCAGATCTCTGCTCATCAGTTAAATCTCTTTCCTGATTATAAAACCGTGAGACTGCAGGTATTCGGCAGCATCGATCTCAAAGGGAAGATCGTAACCACTGTCCAGGTCAATAAGTCCACCGGCTGAGTCTGATGATTCTAAAAACCCATGAATTTTTGACTGTGTTTTTTCTTTCGCATTTCTCCAGCACTGCATGATGAAATCACTTTCGAGACCAAACTGGTTTTCCCAGTAATGACTGTAATCGAGCTGATTATGTGCGTTGAGGTAAGAAGAGTAGTCGATGTCATTCTCGTCAAGGATCTTTTTACACAATTCCTGTACATCATACGATGAATAATCTTCAAAAGAATGATCTTTCAGATGGAGTTCTGCCATCTGAGTATTTTTCTCTGTAGAATAAAATTCATAACCGGGAAGAACAATTAAAGCTCTCAGAGGACTTGAGGAGTCGTAAAATACGCTCAGTACTTCAATTTTGAGGTCATCTTCCCTGAATCTGTATTTTGAACTTAAAACATCCGCCAGAAAATCCGTCACCGCTTTCTCTCTCGGAAGCAGAAAAGTATTTCTGAATGCTTCATCAATTTTCATCTCTATTTTCTTCATTGTAAGTTCTTTTTCATGAGTAAAAATAGGGAAAAAACCGCTCTGTGAAAAACAGTACAGACTTAATATTTCAATTAAATCTTACAGGTAAGATTTCCATGCAAAAAAAAATCACAGATTGCTGTTCTGTGTTTTAAGGATTATTATGCAAAGTCGAGTAATTATGCAAAGTCGGGAGACTTTGCATAGCGGGGCGATATTGTAGTAACACTGTCAATAAGAATAAAATAACCACAACGTTTGTTATTCTGAAAGAATCTCAACATCAATTTTTAACTGAAGCTACGCAAAGTCAGGAGACTTTGCGTAAAACTTTGCGTAAAACTTTGTAAACTGAACTTAAAAAACTTTCTCCATGCGATGGCTGTTTTCCAGATCTTTCATCAGGGAAAGTATTTCTTTTTTCTTTAAAAAATACTTTCTGTTGAGGAAATATGGTAAACTGTTGATGGCTTTCATCATCATCTGTAGATTGATTTCAAAATATTCTTTATTGCTGAAATAGATGTGCTCTTCTCTGATATAATAATTAAAATCTTTTATATCTTCCTCACTCAATTCCTCTGTAAGCAAAGAATTCTGAAGGTGAAAAGTCAGTTCCTGTTTTAATTTTTCTTCAAGAGGTTTGAGGGTAATAAAATTTTGCGTGATCTGCTCAAAGGGAGTCTGCGTGCTGATAAAGGCAGTTGCTGCAGTAAGATCCAGGTATAGTTTGTATTTTTCTTCGTATTGCCCGTCATAGTCGGAAAAAGACTGGTATGTACTGGTGAAATTTGATTTTTTTCCCAGATTTTCTGCAATCCTGAGAAAATAAGTATAGATCTTAGCATCGTTTTCAGTAATCTGATCCTTGATCTCTGTGATTGATTTTTCAATTTCCGGGATGAGTCTCTGCGCATCTGCAGCTTTATATTTTCTTCCGTCGTAATCGAATGTTTTTAAGATAAATTCTTTATTTGCAATGGCTTCAATCGTTTTTTTATCACTTTCAAAAGCAATTAAGGTATAGACGAGTTCTGTTTTTTCTTTGTTAAAAAGATTTTCAAACTGAATCTCTTCAGATTGCGGATTTTCCTGAACGCCCGGTTCAGGATTTTTATTGTCATAATAATTATTAAACATTGTATCGAACGAATCTTTTCGGTACTGGGTTTCAAATTCGTTTCTGAATGACTCAAATTCTAAATCTTTTCTTTCGTTTTTGTACTTGACGGTTGAAAAAAGTTTGGAAGTCAGTTTTTCTTCTGTTTTTTCAAAATCTTTAAAGAGGTTTTTAGCGGGCTGATCATCATTGTCCTTTAGGATATTCAGCTGTCTGAGTTTTGCAATACGGTCTTCTGTAGAAGGGTGCGATGCCCATTGATTTTCGATCACCAGTTTGGATTTGTTAAACAGCCCGGATTCTGAAATCTTCACATGGGGAAGGCCGTATTTGGTATCCAGTTCGCTTTGCTGCGCAAGGAAATTCATCACAAAAAACTGCTCCCGGTAGATATTTTTACTCGACTGGTTTTTTGAGATTCTTGCATCATAGAAATCAAGAACCTGATGATATGAATTGTTGGCGAGTTCCATTCTTAACAGAGATTCTTCCAGTGAAAGTGAACCTGCAATATTGGCGGCAACCTCATCTGCATGAAACTCCATCTCCCGGGAGAGTGCCATGTGACGGATGTTGACATAAGAATACATCTTGGCAAGAACCCACTGTATTTTTGAAGTAAAGAAAAAAGCAAGCATGGCAAAAATTGAAAAATATCCGCTGAAGCTGGCAAACTTTTCAATAGAATTCCTGTAAGAGGCATCATCATTCACCAGATTAAAAATGATCTGATTCACATTATACACATAGCTTCCAACTTTCATGGAGCGTTGTGAAAAATGACCGAATTCATGTGAAAGCACAGCTTTGAGTTCCTGTTTTGTTGAGGTATTGATCAGTCCGACTCCGATCGTCAGGTTTTTCTGGATCGGAAAAAACATACTCCAGAAACTGGAATCGTAAAAAACGCTTGCATTCACATCATACGATAAGTAGACTTTCTTCGGAAAATTGGTTCCTGCTTCCTGTACGATACCGTCGATCATCTTAAAGAGTTCAGGCTCATCTGACCGTCTGATCTCAGTAAGGTAACTTCTGTCATTGATGTGTTTTTTGAATAAAAATTTAATGATAAAAAAGAAAACAAAAATTCCTGTTCCTGCCAGGCCGATACCCAGCATCAGCGTAATAAACATAGGTTTTACTGCAATGAGCCAGATCCCTGCACCGATACATGCAAGTGCCAGTGCAATAGTGAAAAGAAAAATAAGCAGGTATACAAAAATGAAGATCACAATAGAAGAAACTGCCTCTTTGGTCTTTTTTCTGAAATCCTGAGAAACCTGAATGTGCATGATTATTTTTTTTACAATAATACATACATCCGATAAAAAGAGCAAGAGAAATCCTGTGGGCAGAGTTAATTTTTGTTTTAGAATAAGTTAGGAAGAGTAGTTTTATACTGAAGTCTTTAAAAAACCGCTACGCAAAGTCTCCTGACTTTGCGTAAAGCGACTTTGCAGAGCAGAATTTAACTACTGAAAATATAGGGCTTAATCAACAGCCATCTTTACGGGGAACACGTTTGAAAATTACTTCACTGTCGCGTTCTAGATATTCGCATCCTATTATTGGATATGAATACTTCGGCGCATGCGATACGTAATGGCTTTTTATGATTATTTTATCATTCACTTTCAGGCTGCGCAACTTTTCAAGTTGATCCTTTTCCCCATCAAATTTTACAATGTAATCTTCACCATTAATTTTGACCATCACTCCAAAACCTAATTTAGAGCCAGATGGAAGTGTAAGAGAAGTTACAACTCCTTCCATATTACTGTAATCGGTAAGGTGCTTCCAGATTTTTTCTTCAGCGGCATACACTTTTTTACCTCTGGTAGAAACTTCCCATTCTTTGAATTTGATGCCGTCAGGAGTTGCTTCCCATTTTTTCATTTCGGCTGTTTTTTCAGCAGGAGACAATACCTTTTGGAATTGCTTTTTAGTTGTTCCATTCTTGATTTCACGATTGGCGAGTACAAGTCCGCTCACTACAATCAGTGGTAGCATGAGTGCAAAAATTACTTTTTTCATAGTTTTCTGGATTTAAATTAAATTAAGATTCTGTTGATGCGCTAAATCTGATGAGACCTTTTATTGTTAAAGGTGATCAAACTTGACTCAGCGAAAATACCTTGTTATTTTTCTGCTTTTATGATTCGGATTGTAAATAAAATTGTAAACTTTGTAAATAATAACTTGACACTATGTTTCTTAGCCGAAATTTCCTATCAGGAGCACACAACTGCTTTTTTGGATTCATCTTGCTTTCATTCGTTTTTATCATTTGTGCAGCGTTCAGTACGGAAGATAATAACGATTTTGATTTTGCCAAAAGAGAAGTGCTGCTTCGCAAGATAGGGCATGAATTACTTTTACAGTCGGGCGACCGTACATCAAGGGTGCTTCCTGTAAAAAAGATTTCGGAGAATGAATACCAGATCAGCTTTGAAAATAATCTTAGTTTTCAGCCGGACTCGCTGGTAAATCTTACGAAGCGGGTGCTCGCAAAAGATCCGCTTGCAAGTGATTATATTGTGAATGTTCTGAATTGTGGCAACTCCAGTGTAGCGTATGGATATTCGGTATCTCAAGAGAAAAAAGATGATATCGTAGCCTGTTTAGGAAGGCAACAGCCTAAAGCGTGTTACATTATTGATATCAAATTCAAACCGGCGGCACTAAGCACAGCAAAAAGTGGATACCTTTTGGGTGGACTGTCGTTTTTAGCATTTGTCGGTTTTATTTTTTTTAGATCTAAATCTGTAAAGTCGGGAAAGGTGGTACCCGAAACTCAAAAGACGGATATGCTTACTTTAGGCTCGGTCTTGTTTGATACAAAAAACAGGAAACTCATCATTGGTGAAAAGACTGTAGAACTTACAGCAACGGAAAGCCGTGTATTGATCATTTTTGCGCTGTCTCCCAACGAGATCATCGAGAGAAGCCGACTGCAAAAAGAGATCTGGGAAGATGATGGTGTGATTGTAGGGCGCAGCCTGGATATGTTCATCTCAAAACTCAGAAAAAAACTGGAATTTGATCAGGATCTCAATATTGTGGTGATCAGGGGTAAAGGGTATAGGCTTGAAATAAAGGATTAAGATTAAAAACGGCACGGGCAGTATGTCCGCGCCATTAAATATAATGTCTAAATACAATCAATTGATGATTTCAGCGTCGGGATTTTCTTTTATTCTGGCTATTCGTTCTTTCCAGTTTTGGAGTTCATCATCGGTAAGTCTGATCCAGTCTGTCAGTTCACCGACAATTTTCAGGGGTTCTTTACTGCGGTACGACCGCGTAGGATTTCCCGGGAATTTTTTATCCGTGACGTTGGGATCATTTTCAAATTTGCCGGTGGGTTCTACAATGTAAATACGTTCACGACCATCTCCTCCTGCCAGTGCCGCTGCCAATCCCGCTCCGTTGGGAAGTGCGGTAAAGTAGATATGATTCATGATGATTTCAGAATAGTAATTCGATTTGAATCCTGCGTTGAGAAAGTCACCGATTTTCAGATCAGCTTTTGTACCATGATAAAATGGACCATTATCCAGACTTTGCCCGTCTTTTTTGTTTTCCATTGCGAAAGTATTTTTGATTTTGGAATAACCTGTAAACTTAGGAATTTGTTTTCACTTAAATGCAAGGATTCTGTATGTCAATTCGAATAGGTTTTAAAAAACGTATGCTACGCAAAGTTCGCTACGCAAAGTCTCCTGACTTTGCGTAAATTCTTTGCGTAAAACTGTAGTAAAACATCAATCTTTATCGTAATTACGATACTTCCAAAATTCATTTGCTTTGGTTGCATTAACGACGGGGTTGTCTGCCAGTTCAATTTCAATTAATCCCTGACCGTTCACATAATTACTTGCTGATGAATAGATGTAATCCTGAGCTTTTTCTACAATTCCGGCTCTTACAGGATTGAGGTGTATATAGCTTAACTTAATCCAGAGAAAGGGGAGTGTATAAATTTCTTCAGCATGATTAATAATGTGCTTTTTAGTTATTGCTCAAAGTCGCAGACTTTGCGCAGCAGGAGAATTTTCTGAAAACTGAAGAAATTTTGTAATTACATGCACGGTTTTCTCAATATAAAATCAAGCTACGCAAAGTCTCCCGACTTTGCGTAAAACTGTAAAACTTTGCGTAAAACATCAATCTTTATCGTAATTACGATACTTCCAAAATTCATTTGCTTTGGTTACATTAACGACGGGGTTGTGTGCCAGTTCAATTTCAATTAATCCTTGACCATTCACATAATTACTTGCTGATGAATAGATGTAATCCTGGGCTTTTTCTACAATTCCTGCTCTTACAGGGTTAAGGTGTATATAGTTTAATTTATCCCAAAGAAAGTGCAGTGTATAAATTTCTTCAGCATGATTACCATATTGCCAAAATTGATAATTTTTATTTCTTGAATGTGATTCCGTTGCTTTGACAAATCTTTCCAACATCCATTCCCTACGGCTCTCAGGATTGTTTCTGATACATTCTAAGATGTTTTTAGAAGTAAACTTTTTAAAATCTCTAATCAAATCTGAAAGTTTACCGTCTTTTGACTGTAAGATAAGATGAATGTGATTACTCATTATTACATATCCGTATACCGTCATGCCTTTGTTTTGAATGCAGTATTTCAAGCAGTCTATCACAATATCACGATAGTTTTTTCTTGAGAATACGTCTATCCAATCTACAACTGTACAGGTAATGAAATGTATTTTTTCCTGATCTCTTATAATGTAACCTTCTTTCATAATGTGCTTTTTATCAAAGATAAATTTTTTCTTACTTAATTTCCAAGCAAAAAAAATCACAGATTGCTGTTGTGTGATTTAAAGATTATTGCGCAAAGTCGGATACTTTATGGATTGGGTGCGAGTTAAAAGAGTTTGTTTAGTTATGAGATGGGATCTTTTTACATTGCCGCAAAGTCGGGAGACTTTGTGGACTGGGTGCGAGTTAAAAGAGTTTGTTTCGTTATGAGATGGGATCTTTTTACATTGCCGCAAAGTCGGCAGACTTTGCGGAGCTGGGAGTGGGTGCGAGCTAAAAGAGTTTGTTTAGTTATGAGATGGGATCTTTTTACATTGCCACAAAGTCGACTTTGCGGAGCGGATTGTATATTTAATTTAAATAAAAGATTTACTTGAAATTCAGAACATATTTTAAAAAATAATTATTGATCAATTAATTTTTAGAACTCAATACTTTATTGCTTTGGTGGTGAGACAATTAGCCTTAATCTAAAATTTATATCATAAAGTCTTATATGAAGCCATGTGTCATAAAAAAACCGCCCTGCCAAAAGCAGGACGGTTACTATTTTTAAATCGGTGATGACTACTACATCATTCCCGGCATTCCGCCACCCATTGGCATAGCTGGCTCGTCTTTTTTCACTTCAGTGATTACACATTCAGTTGTTAAAAGCATTCCGGAAACAGAAGCTGCGTTTTCTAAAGCAACTCTTGTTACTTTTGTAGGATCGATGATTCCTGCTTCAAGCATGTTAACATACTCGTCAGTTTTAGCATTGTATCCGAAGTCTCCGCTGCCTTCAGCAACTTTAGCAACGATCACAGAACCCTCACCTCCTGCATTGGCAACGATTTGTCTTAATGGTTCTTCGATTGCTCTTTTTACAATTCTGATTCCTGTAGTTTCGTCAGCATTGATTCCTGTAAGGTCAGTTAAAGCTGAGATCGCTCTTACCAAAGCAACACCACCTCCTGCAACGATACCTTCTTCAACAGCTGCTCTTGTAGCGTTCAATGCATCGTCAACTCTGTCTTTTTTCTCTTTCATTTCAACTTCAGAAGCTGCACCTACATAAAGTACGGCAACACCACCGGCCAGTTTAGCCAATCTCTCCTGTAATTTTTCTCTGTCGTAGTCAGAAGTTGTAGTTTCCATCTGAGCTTTGATCTGAGCAACTCTTCCTTTGATTTTGCTTTCGTCACCACCACCGTTTACGATAGTTGTGTTGTCTTTATCGATCGTTACCTTTTCAGCGGTTCCCAACATATCTAAAGATACGTTTTCCATTGTGAAACCCTGTTCTTCAGAAATTACCTGACCACCGGTTAAGATAGCAATATCTTCTAACATTGCTTTTCTTCTGTCACCAAATCCCGGAGCTTTCACAGCAGCAATTTTAAGAGAACCTCTCAATTTGTTTACCACTAAAGTAGCTAAAGCTTCACCTTCAACTTCTTCAGAAATGATAAGTAAAGATTTTCCGCTTTGTGCGATAGGTTCAAGAACAGGAAGCAATTCTTTCATTGAAGAGATTTTTTTCTCTACCAAAAGGATGTATGGGCTTTCCACTTCAGCCACCATTTTTTCAGGATTGGTTACGAAATAAGGAGACTGGTATCCTCTGTCAAACTGCATACCTTCTACAACATCAACTGTTGTATCGATACCCTTAGCTTCTTCCACAGTGATTACTCCTTCTTTACCAACTTTTCCGAAAGCTTCAGCGATCAGAGATCCGATGGTTTCGTCATTATTGGCAGAAACTGAAGCAACCTGCTTCACCATTTCTTTAGAATCCCCAACTTCTTTAGACTGAGATTTAAGGTTGGCAACAACAGCAGTAACTGCTTTGTCGATCCCTCTTTTCAGATCCATCGGGTTAGCACCTGCAGCTACATTTTTAAGACCTTCTCTTACGATAGCCTGTGCCAATACAGTAGCGGTAGTGGTACCGTCTCCTGCGATATCATTGGTTTTGGAAGCAACTTCTTTTACCATTTGCGCTCCCATATTTTCTACTCTGTCTTCAAGTTCGATCTCTTTAGCTACAGTAACACCATCTTTGGTTACGTGAGGTGCACCGAAAGATTTTTCGATTACTACGTTTCTTCCTTTTGGTCCTAAAGTTACTTTTACTGCATTTGCCAATGCATCAACACCTCTTTTTAAAGCGTCTCTTGACTCGATATCGAATTTTATTTCTTTTGCCATTTTGATTAGATATTGGATGTTAGATGTCAGAAGTTAGACATGTAACACGTGTTTTTAATTTGATTTTTAATTTGAATAATCTGAAATCTGATATGTTGTATCGTGAATCTTATCCGATTACTCCAAGCAGATCTCCTTCTTTTATAATTAAGAAGTCTTTTCCGTCTAATTTTAATTCAGAACCTGAATATTTTCCATAAAGAACTTTATCACCTACTTTCACAGTTGTAGGCTCGTCTACTTTACCCGGACCTACTGCGACTACTGTACCTTCCTGTGGTTTTTCTTTTGCAGTGTCTGGGATGATAATACCTGAAGCTGTTTTGGTTTCTGCAGCGATGGGCTCGATAAGCACTCTGTCTGCTAAGGGTTTAAAGTTTACTGACATAATATTTTAATTTTTAATTATTTCTGTGTTGTAATTCTCTAAATCTGTGCCAACAGACCGTTAATAGATTTTTGGCAGATTTTTTTTAAAGATGTGAAATTTTGGCAGAAAAATAGTTTTTAAGCAAAAAAACTGTAGCAGCCGAATAGTCAAAAAATAAAATTGTCAGCAGGTCATATTGCTAGTGACGGTTATTTGTGTGATGCTGATTGAGTTTTGAAATAACGGCACCTGAGACAGCAATGCTGATAAAATTCGTTACAGATCTGGCTTCATTCATAAAACGGTCAACGCTGTACAGTAATGCAATATCTGTTAATGGGATTTTTCCGAAACGGTTTAAGGTAAATACAAGTGCAAGAAATCCTGAGCCTGGAACTCCGGAAGCCGTTTTGGACGTTATGGAAATAATAATAAATAGCCAGATGTAATCATTGATGCTTAAAGAAATCTGGTAGAACTGGATCAGAAAACAGCATGATACTGAAAGGTAAATACAGGCTCCTGCCAGGTTAAAATTGTACCCTAGCGGAATAATAAACCTTAAGATTTTTCTGTTGTATCCTTCATTCTCCATTTTTTCAAAAATAATAGGAAAGGCGGTTTTTGACGAAGATGTTGTGATTACCAGAATGATTTCTTCTTTTATATTGACCAGAAATTTCCAGAGATTAAATTTAAACAGATAGGAAACAAGCCCCAGAATACCAAAAATAAAAAACAGATCTGCAAGATAAACCGTAGCAATGACTTTACTGAGCGGTAAAAGTGTATTGATCCCGTAGACTGAAATGCCAAAAGCAATATTGCAGAAGATAATCACAGGAAGTAAAATATATACATATCTGATAACGGTATAGAAACTGCCGATGCCATTTTCCAGTACCTGAAGAAAACGTTTCCTTTTCTTTGACAGACTGATGGAAACCCCTGTTACAATTGATAAAAGAAGAAAAATCCCATAGCGGTTGAGGTAGAGAACCGATGTGATAGAATCTTCATTAACCTGAAAGCTTTTCGGGAGTGGGGTAGTTATGGTGCTGGTGTCAATGCCAGTATCAGCACCCGGCTGTACAGCAAAACCAAAAACGAAACCTAGTAAAATGGCGGCTGAAGTGGTCAGGATAAAATACAGGCCGGTCTGCCAGATAATCCGGTCTGCATTTTTAATATCTGCCAGGTGACTTATTCCGTAGATTACTGCCATGAAAATTACAGGAAGGATCAGGGTTTCCAGAACAATGAAAAAATAACGGCTCACTACCCCGAGTCTGATGCTCAGCTCAGGGAAATAATAACCTGAAAGTACCCCGCCGATAATAGCAGCAAAAACATACAGCGTAAGATTTCTTAAATATCTGCCAGTAAAAGTCTTTCTTGTATGGAATAGATTCATCTCAAAAACAATTTTTTCTTCATCGGAATAAAGGTATTAATTTAACATGAAACCCATTAAAAAAATTAAGGTTACAGAAACAGAAAGGTATTAAAGAATAAATTTCTCACAGTTCAATATCCTTTTATCAGATTTGGAAATCTTGAATCTCGAAAAAATGTCAATCGATATTCAGGTTACCTGATCCTATATGACTCCAAGCAACAGTGCTCCCAGCAGCATTACGATTGATGATCCGACAGCCCACTTTAAAGTATATTTTAAATGATCTGAAAATTCTACTCCTGCGAGAGAAACCAGTAAATAAGTTGAGGGAACAAGCGGACTTAAAAGGTGGGAAGCCTGCCCGACAAGACTCGCTCTTCCCAATAAGTCCGGCGGAATGCCAAGCTGCTGTCCTGTCGCTGTAATAATAGGCAGGATTCCGAAATAATAAGCATCATTGGTAAGGAAGAATGTCAGGGGAACACTGAATACTGCTGTGATGATATTCAGGGAACTGCCCCAGCTTTTCGGGATTACATCGATCATGCTGTTTCCCATTGCCTGCATAATCCCGGATCCGTTAAGGATTCCTGTGAAAATTCCTGCTCCGAAGATCATCCCTGCAACTGATAAAGCATTTCCTGCATGTTTCGACATGATTTTCTGCTGGTCTTTCAGTTTCGGATAGTTAATTACAGAAGCAATACAGAAGGCAATCATAAATGCAATACCCAATGGAACAATATCAAGGATCATGACCGTTAAAAGGATCAGGGTGAGGGCAAGATTGATCCAGATCAGTTTCGGGCGGAGAAGTTTCGGATCAGATTCACCGGCAATATCATTATTACTGTATTTAGTGTATTTACCGTATTTCGCAATACGTTTTTTCTCTTTTATTCCTAATATATAAGCAACAAAAATCACCCACAGAATTCCTAAAACCATAATCGGGATCATGGGAACAAAAATTTCAGTGTGGCTTAATTTCAGAGAACTCATAACTCTTGCGGTGGGGCCACCCCAGGGAAGAATGTTCATGATTCCGCCCGCAAGCATAATGATGCAGGTCAATATTAAAGGATTAAGCCCTTGCTTTTTATAAAGTGGCAGCATCGCTGCAACGACAATAATGTAAGTAGATGATCCGTCGCCGTCTAATGAGACAAGGGTAGTAAGAAGGGCGGAACCAATGGTTGTTTTAACAGGATTGTCTCCTACTGCTTTTAAAATGATTTTAACCAAAGGTTCAAACAGTCCGGTATCGATCATCAGACTGAAATAAAGAATGGCAAAAATCAGCATGACGCCCGTAAGTGCTATTTCTTTAACCCCGTTTTTCATCATATTTCCGAGTTCAGGGCCAAAACCCGCAAACAGGGCAATCACTACGGGAACGATAACCAGTGCAGTGAGCGGGGTCATTTTTTTATTCATAATGAGCACCATAAAAATGATGATCATTAAAAATCCAAGGAATGTAAGCATAAGTGAGTGTATTTTAGGTTATCTGTTTTGTTCTTTTTTTCGCCAGTCAAAGGTATTTCTGAATCCTATGTATCCGTAATTGCTGGTAGATCCTGTTTCAAGCTGATTGATAAAAGCGACCTCTAAAGCAGAATTCTTCCCTGTTTTTATTCCTAATCCTGCGGTCAGACGGTTGCTGTCGAAAGGATCTTCTTTAACCACATTCATTCTGATTTCATTTTTCAGGATCCCGTAGAATTTTTCTTTTTCTCCCTTCCTGTTAAAAGGAATTCTCAGGGAAATAAGGTAGCGGAGCCTTACAATAAATTCATCAGGATTACTTATGAACCGTTCTTCTACACGGAATCGGTGCGAGACGACAGTCCTGCCGATGTTACCCCCTAAGCTGACCTGCTGAAAAGGGCGTTTCTCATATCTTTCCTTTTTGGTATTGTCAGCTCTGTAAGAATCTAAAACCAGAAACATAAATCCTGCTGCGGGTTTTACATCATTGGCTATTTCATAGTCTACATAAGCAGAAACCAGAAAAAGTCTTGTATCATAAACAATATCAAAAGAACGGTACTGCGTAAGTGCTGTTAAAGTACTTTTGTCTGTTAATCGTGCAGACATAAGATACTGGAACCACATATTGTAATTATCACGGCTTTGTGCAGTTGCTGAAGTGCAGAAACCGAGCAGTAAAATCATCATTAAGCTTAATTTAATCTTCATGTAATATTTGATTAATATCTGTTATCTCAAATATATCCAGAACAAGAAACCGCCGGCTGATTTTTCAATCAATGGCAGATTTTATCAGTGAACTGCACGACAGGAAAAAAAAGATGTTATATTTGAAGGACTGAAAATCTTTGTTTTTGCATGTTCTTACTGGTTAATATTGTTGTTATACTGTTGGTTTTTAGGGTTTTGTTTAATGACAGGATTCTCAGAATGCTGATGAAATACCGCTGGGGCTTTTTATTGAAGTTTCAGCACGGTTTATTCTTTTTTGTTTTCATTCTGATCACTTTTTTCACCGAAAACTACTTTCTTAATACCCCGGAACTGATTTTTTGTGTATCGTCTGTTGTTATTTTCAATATTGGGCTGTATTATCTTGTATATTATTATCTGGTTCCGCAGTTTTATCTGTCCAATAAGTATCCGCAGTTTATTTTGTATGCACTGATCTGTTTTCTGCTGTCAAGTCTGTTCAGGATTTTACTGGAACCCGCTGTTTTCAGAATGAATTTTAATGAAACACTTTCCAACACAAAATTTTTATACAATGTTTATACTGCACAGGGGATCGTGATTTTGGTCTCGTCATTTCTTGGGATTACAAAAGATAAATTTCTGATCGAAAAAGATTTTATAGATCTGGGAGAAGAAAAGGATCAGCTGCATCTGGATCTTCTTAAATCTAAACTGAATCCTCACTTTTTACTGAACACCCTGAACAATATCTATTCAAAAAGTTTTCATGCTTCAGAAAATACATCAGAATCCATATTGCAGCTCAGTAAACTGCTTCAGTATGTCATTTATGATACCAATAAAGAAAAGATCACCATTGCTCAGGAGTTTGCCTCCATTAGATCCCTTGCCGGACTCTATCAGCTGAAATACAATAATCTGCTCGACATATCTTTTGATATTCAGGATGAAGAAACATGGGATCTGATTGAAATTCCGCCCTCTGTTTTTCTGACGCTTTTTGAGAATGCACTGAAGCATTCTGCAATTGGAATAGAATCTGAAAGTTTTATAAACGTCAGGTATAAAATACAAAAGCAGGAGGTGCTTTTTGAAATTATTAATACCGTTGCCAGAAAGAAGACTGTTATGGATGAGGGAGATAACGGAGGATTGGGAAATGAAGCCGTAACGAGTATATTAGAAAAAAACTACTCGGGAAAATTTGCTTTTCTCTCTGAAGCGCAGGGGAAGGATGAATACCAAACCGTTTTAAAAATTAAATTAGCATGACCGAGTTGAAAATAGTAAGTGTAGATGACGAATATCCTGCTCTGCAGCTTATAAAGCAGTACTGTGATCAGATTGAAGGTGTTAATCTCTTAAAAGGATTTCAGAATCCGGAAGAAGCATTGAAGTATCTCGGTGAAAATAAAGTCGACCTCGTTATTCTTGATATTAATATGCCGTATATGAGCGGTATTGAACTTCTGCAACAGCTGCCTTACAAACCTTTGTGTATATTTCTTACCCTGGAGACACAACATGCGGTAAAAGCTTTTGAACTGGATGTTGTCCATTATCTTGTAAAACCGGTTGATTTTGATACATTTAAAAAGGCTGTCAGCAAGGCAAGAGACTTTTTACAGTTTAAAAAATCAGCGGACGATAAAAAGCAGGAGGATTTTATTATGTTTAAATCCAATTATATCATGAATAAGGTTTTGCTCGAAGATATCAAATGGATTCAGGGTTTTGGAGAATATATTATTCTCGTAACCTCGTTTAAAAAGTACATGATTCTTGACCGGATGTCCAATTTTGAAGAAAAATTTAAAGACCTGGGATTTATACGTATTCATAAATCATATATCGTATTGTCTTACCATATCAGTTCTTACGATACCGGGAATGTATACCTTAAAGATGGAGAAAAGCTTCCGCTGGGCAGAACGTATAAGAGTTTATTGAAAGCGCATCTCAATTAAAAAGAATTTATTAAAATTTGCTACTTAACGTTACGATTATTAAGAGCCTGTTTACAGATCATGAGAATATTTAGGGATAGGAACCTTTAGATTTTAAAAAAAAGTTTATTGAAACGGCGTTCAATAAACTTTTCTGTATCAATTACTGTTTAAATTCTAATTTTTCTTTCCTGCAGCCTGCATTGGATTAACTTTTCCATTGGCTCCCCCTCTTACAGGACCATCCTGTTTCTGTTTAAATACCTGGAATTTTGAAACTTCAGAAGCTGTTCCGTCATTACTCCAGAAATTGTTGGAAGTGTCAATATCTGCTGTTTCCCGCATTGGATCGAGCTGCACGGATCTTAATTTTTTATCAAAGTAGAAAGTTTTTGAAGCCTTTTTTTCATTAAGTCTCCAGATCTGAGCAGAAGATTTATCTTTTAGGGTCGTCCCGTCTTCAAATGTAAATTCAAGTATGATCGGCATGACCAGACCGCCTTTGTTGACAAAATCAATTTGATAGGCAGTAATATTCTTCAGTTGATCCTGATCTTTTTTATCTACAGCATTGCTCCCTTGTGTTTTGAAAGTATACTCTTTATTAGCATCCACTTTTTCCTGTCCTCTGTCATAACGGTAGTAAAAATCCTGTAAATTTTTATCTTTTTCTACCTGGAAAGTAATGTTTTTATCTTCCCTGTTTCTTATTTTTGAGATATCCGTAAATTCATTCTGTAAAGGCTTTTCAACTTTATATTTCGTTTCTTCAGATGGTTTTACCGATGTGAAATCAGGAGTTGCCACGGTAACTTTATCGATGGAGATATCTACAGGATCTGTTCCGTAAAACCATCCTCTCCAGAACCAATCGAGGTCTTCGCCGCTTGCATCTTCCATTGTTCTGAAAAAATCTGCCGGTTCAGGATGTTTGAATGCCCATCTTTTTGAATAGGTTTTAAAAGCTTTATCAAAAAGTTCTCTTCCCATAATCATTTCACGCAGAATATTCAGCCCTGTTGCTGGCTTTGAATAGGCATTGGGACCAAACTGAATAATATTTTCAGAATTACTCATGATTGGCTCCAGTTGATCCTTCGGAAGTTTCATGTAATCTACGATCGTCCATGCAGGTCCACGCTTTGAAGGGAATTTATTGTCCCATTTCTCCTCTGTAAGATATTCTGTAAACGTATTCAGTCCTTCATCCATCCAGCTCCACTGTCTTTCATCTGAATTAATAATCATCGGAAAGAAATTATGCCCGACTTCATGGATAATCACACCGATCATCCCATTTTTAGTGCCTTCAGAATATGTTCCGTCTTTTTCTGTTCTTCCGAAGTTGAAACAGATCATCGGATATTCCATTCCATTCGCTGCCTCCACTGACTGTGCTACAGGATAGGGATATGGGATTGTAAATTCCGAGTAGGTTTTAATGGTATGGGCAACCGCTTTGGTTGAATATTTTCTGTACAGGCCATAAGCTTCTTTAGGATAAAAACTCATTGCCATTACTTTATTGCTGTTTTCAGGAATTGTTACCCCCATTCCGTCCCAGACAAATTTTCTTGAAGAAGTCCATGCAAAATCTCTGACATCTTTCGCTTCGAAAATCCATGTTTTTCTCTGTTTTGAGTGATTTTTCTCTGCTTTTTTAGCCTCGTCAAGCGTTACGATTTCTACAGGCTCATCTGAAGTTTGTGATTTTTTATATCTAGAAAATTGTTCAGATGATAAAACCTGTTCATAGTTTTTACATTCCCCGGTTCCGCCCACTACATGATCTGCGGGGACATTCATCGAAACTTTATAATTTCCGAAAACCAGGGCAAATTCACCCCTTCCTGTGAACTGATGATTCTGCCATCCGTGAAAATCACTGTAGACACACATTCTTGGAAACCATTGGGTAATCGTGTAAAGATCATTTCCATCCTCTGCGAAATTTTCGTAGCCGCCGCGGCCACCCATTTTTATCCGGTTGGGGATATTGTAGTTCCAGTCGATCTTAAAAGTAATCTGATCTCCCTTTTTCAGAGTTTTCGGAAGATCGATACGCATCATTGTTTTATTGACCGTATATTTTAAAGGATTGCCAGTTGCATCAGTAACCTTCTCAAGGTTAACGCCATATCCATTGTCTTTAGCAGGAAGATCACTGGTCTTTACCTGTTGGTCATTTAAAGATTTTGGTAATGTGGAAGATGATTGATAATCTGCTTTTTTAACCGTTGACTGCTGATTTTCGTCCAATTGAAGCCAGATATAATCTAAATCATCGGGAGACTGATTGTAATAGGTAATCTTTTCCGACCCCTTCAGATTTCTTTTATCCTCATCAAGATAGGCGGTGATATCATAATCTGCTCTGTTTTGCCAGTAAGAACTTCCGGGTGCTCCCGAAGCAGTTCGGTAAACATTCGGAGTCGGAAGGATGGTTCCCAACTGTTCAAACCGGTTTCCGTGATTACTCCCGGGGTTGTTTTGAATATTCTGGGCAGAGACACCTATATATAAAAATACAGATAGTACTGTTACTTTTAGTTGCATGGATGAATAATTTAAGAATGATCAAATATAATGATAAGTTGTTGAAAATTTAAAAATGTTTTGGTCTTAAAAAGGCATTCTTTCCAATGTCATTTTCAAGGCCAGTGCAAAAACGCCTGATGAAACAAATAAAACCCAATCCTTTTTGTTGATTTTAAAAAGATTGAGCAAAACAGACAGAAAGACCAGTATTCCGGCTACGATCACGACTTGCCCGATTTCCAGACCAATATTAAAACCCAGTAAAGGAACAGCTATGTTTTGACTTTTTGCAATCATAATCCTTGCGGTATTCGCAAAACCTAATCCATGAATTAATCCGAAAAATAAGGCTAAATAGTAATTGGTTTTATTCTGAGTCTGCTTTTTGTTTTTCATTAATATGTTTCCGGCAGCTGTCAGAACTATAGTCAGGGGTATCAGGAATTCTACCCAATCTGAAGGTAGGCGTACAACATTCAGGATACTTAATGCTAAAGTAACCGAATGACCAACCGTAAAAGCTGTGACTAAAATGAGAATTCTTTTCCAGTCTTTTACAGTATATGCGGCGATCAGAGCTAAAACAAAAAGCTGATGATCAAGAGCATCCAGGGATATAATATGTTCCCATCCCAGTTTCAGATAAAATATAAAATCGTTCATGAAAAATGTTAAATTAATGAATTATTTACGGTTAAATTATTTTTAGGGTAATAATAAGTGTTAAAATAAATAAAAATCGTATAATTGTACTGTTATAAAATTACACAAGATGAATTTAAAAAAACTTTTTTTAGCAAAAGTACGTAATCCTTTTGCTGCGAACGCTTTCTTGCGAAATTTCGCTGTTGTTTTTCTCGGGTTGTTTTCCTACAGTATGTCAGGACAGGTTCAGAAATTAGACTACAGGTTTGAAATGCTGATTAAAAACAAAGACAAAATCTCAAAAGGCATCAGGATTAAAGATTTTGACAATCCTGAAATGCAGCTTGATAAGCATCTGGTGGTTACTTCAAAGGGTCCAGAAGTAATGTATTCCTGTATTATTTATACGAAAACACCAGAAAAATTAAAATCAGATGGTATACTTGTCCAGAGCGTATTGCCAAACTTCGCAACTGCACTGGTAGGGATAGAAAATATTGAAAAAATTCTGCAGCTCCCTTATGTAACTTCCGTAAAGTCTCCGAACTTTGATCAGTTGCATAATGATGTAAGCAGAGCACAGTCAGGAGCGAATCTTTTACAGGATGGTGCCTTTAACAATACTTTCTACTCAGGAACAGGAGTTTTAGTTGGAATTTATGACACAGGTATAGATTGGAGCCATCCGGATTTCAGAGATGCTGCTGATCAGACAAAGAGCAGGATTTACTCAATCTGGGATCAGACCATTACACCGCAGGGATCAGAAACATCACCTGCCGGATTTAATATGGGAGTGGAATATACAAGAGCACAGATTGAAGATGAACTGGATGGTTCGCCGGCCAATTTTGTCCGCGAAAATGATATCAATGGCCATGGAACGCACGTTGCCGGAACGGCAGCAGGGAACGGAACTGGATTTTCAGACCTGAGGCATAAAGGATTTGCACCTGAAGCTGATATCATAGTAGTAAAAGGTGGAAACGGATCTTTTTCAACAACAAACACCATCAATGCCCTGACATATTTCCAAAATGTGGCTGAGGCTTTGAATAAACCTATTGTGGTCAATATGAGTATTGGCGGGCAGCTTTCTGCACATGACGGTACCGCAAGCCATGAGGTTGCAGTGGATAATTTTACAGCTTCAGGACCGGGTAGAGTGGCAGTTATTTCTGCTGGTAACGATTATCAATTTAATCTTCATAGAACGGTTGATATTGCTCCTGCTGAAACGCAGTCTTATACATTTACCGTAAGTAGTGATACTTCTGCTCAAAACGTTTTTTCATTTGTCATGTATACGGATAACAGCAGTCCTGTTACAGCAAGATTAACAGCGCCCGATGGTCAGGTATTCACCCAAAACATTAGTTCGAACACCACCCACAGTATTCTTGGGGGCGGATTATCTGCCAGAATGTTTAATTATACAGATTCTGATAATAATAAAAGATTTGTTGCTTTGCTTTTGAGCCGTAGTGCAAGTTCTGTAATCGATGCTCAGGGGATATACACCTTAGAGATCACCAATGACGGAGTGCAGCAGATAACTACTCATGGATGGATTTATAACAGGGATGTCGCAACTGCTTTGACTGGTGGAAATAATGAATATATTGTTGGTTCCCCCGGAAATGCATCGAGCGCTATTACAGTAGCCTCCTATATGGGAAGAGCAAGTTGGTATAGTTCTAGTAATCAGACATTAACTACTGGTACGCCTCAGGAATCAATTTCAGCGTTTAGTTCTCAGGGACCCAGGGTTGATGGCTTTCAGAAGCCTGATATAACCGCATCAGGACAGAATGTTATTTCTTCAAGATCAATAAATGCGGCATCTGCAGCAACGAGCATTATTTTTGGAACTCCTTACTATGTAAGAAATGCGGGAACAAGTATGGCGGCACCGGGAGTTGCCGGAGCCGCTGCATTATTGCTGCAGGCAAACCCTGGTCTGACTGCTTCTGCTGTGAAAAGCAAATTAACCCAAAACGCAAGAAAAGACGGAGCAACAGGAAATATTCCAAATTCAAGATGGGGTTTTGGCAAACTGGATATTTATAAAACAGTTACGGATGAGGTTAATTGTTTAAAGTCTGATTTTGAGATTGTCACTTATGATGAACCATATGTCATTTCAAATACAGAAAATAATACTGCTTTTAACAATGCGGCCTTAGCTGTTCTTTATACCCCGACACTGACAGGTAAATTGGGAGGCTTTTCTTTCCATACAGGGATTGCTGATATTCCTAATGATCTATCAGTTGATATTCAGGTGAGAAAGGTAGACGCCAATGGAAATCCCGGAGATATTATTGCTGCCAAAACAGTATCTTCATGGGAGAATGATGTTCAGAGATTAACATGGAACTATATCAATTTATCAGATTTAAATGTTCAGACTCTAACAGGTAAAGATTTTTACATTGTCATCAATGGTGTAGGGGGAATGGTTTCTATTAAAAATGAATCTATAGCGGTAGATAACAGATCAAAAATTTCGACAAATGGGATAAATTGGACTGCGGCTGCATTTGATCTTAAAATGAGAGCAACAGTTTATGAAAATGTGGCAGAAGTGAAAGCTTTAGCAACAGCAAATCAAACAAAACAGGCTCCGGTTACAGCAGGATATAATTATTTTGTGAACAACTGTCAGCTGATCTCAAGAATAGAAAAAGAGACGTCAGGTACGGTATCAGGAAATGTAACCTCTAAAGTTTGGGTGGATAACGCCCAGTCAAATTACGTATCAAGAAGATTTGAAATAAATCCTGAAAGCAGCGCGGGAAATGCTACGGGAAGAGTAACGCTTTACTTTACACAAGCGGAGTTTGATGCATACAATATGTCGAACGCAGTTAAACTGCCGACATCAGGAACTGATCAGGCAAATAAAACGAATCTTATTGTAGAAAAATATACAGGAACAAGTGCAGGCAATACAGGTACTGTAGCATCATTCGGAAGTGCTCCTTCTGTCATTATTCCAAATGTGTCTGATATCTTTTGGAACGATACCTATCAATATTGGGAAGTAAGTTTCCTGACTACAGGATTTGGTGGGTATTTCGTAAAAACGAATTCGGTTACTTTAGGAGTAAATGATACTGCAAAAAATGAAGGGATCACTGTATACCCTAACCCAGCAAAAAGTACTGTTTACTTTTCTTTGGGTAAAACTTCTAAAGCTGTAGTTACGATACAGGATATTTCGGGAAAATTTATCAGAAATGTTGAGATCAGTTCTGCTGATTCTAAAATAGATATTTCTGATCTTACAGCTGGAAGTTATCTTTTTATAATTACATTGGATAATAATTCAAAAATCGTAAAAAAGATTATTAAAGAATAATCTCGTTGTAATTACTATAAGAAAAGCGGCAGTGAATAACTGCCGCTTTTCTTATATTTGTCATCTAATCCAGTCTCATGTTTTTCAAGCTCAACTTTTTGTACGCTCTGTTTTTTCTATTTCCTCTATTCGGAATTCAAAATTTTTCTGAAATTAAAGAATTTCATCCTTATCATGTAGGATCTGTCGAGATCAACTATAATGAGAAGTCTAAAACATTTGAAATTACCGGACGTTTTTTTCTTGATGACCTGGAAAATGGCCTTGCAAAGAAATATGGAAAGTCCTATCACTTTAATGATGCAAAATACAAAGGGCAGCTTAATGAAGCTTTGAAAAATTACAGTTCGGAATATTTAAAGCTCAAAACCGATAATCAATTTTTAAAGATTAATTATGTCGGTTATGAAGAAGACAGTGAGTCAGTGAATATCTATCTGGAATCTGAAAAAGTAGCCAATCCCAAAAAAGTGGAAGCTGCAGTAAGTTTTCTTTATAATTTATTTGATGATCAGATTAATCTTGTTCATATCATTGTCAACGGAAACAGAAAAAGTGAAAAATTAACATATCCTGACCGATATCTGTATCAGCAGTTTTAAACTGTTTATTTTTTGAGCTGCAGCAATTTGTTTTCTGATTTTATGTGAGCTAAAAGATCCGGAAAAAAATCATCATAACATTTTTGCAGAACATTCTTATTATCAAGGAAAGCCTGGAAAACAGGAATGCCCTGATCCAGATATTTTGCTTTATGCAATACATTCTGAATACTGAATTTAATTCCCTGGTCGTTACGGTAATTGTACAGCCAGTCATCATGTTCCATTCTGATGAGCATTCTTTTAAAATTGACAGAGAGGAATCTTTCATGTTCGTTCAGTACCCGATACACTTTTCTCGAATGCTCTTTCCATTCTTTCGGAGAATATATACTCAGGTCTGTGGCCAGAAAATAATCCATAGAAACATCAATAAATGCGCCGGCATAGAGTCTTACCAACGGACTGAAAACTTTTTTCGCTTCATGGATTGCCGGATGAGAATCTGTATAGGTATCAATCGCGCGATGTAAGGTAATTCCGTCCTGAATATCTTTAGGATACGAATATCGGTCTTTATTCCGTATATAATCTTCAAGAAACTGCCCGACAATTTGTCCGTCATTAAAAGTAAGATAGGAGTGTGCAAGAAAATTCATAAACGAATATAGAAGTTTTTAAATAAAATTCATCAATATTGATGATGAGAATCCGAATATCAAGTCTGGCATTATATACTGAAAGCAGATCTCATCTAAGCACTGATGTTGTGGAAGAAAAAACAAATAAATTTAATATGCTCCTTATTCAGAACATCGAAACCTAAATGAATGAAATGAGTCATCCTGTGCCTCTTATTTTTCCGATGTGTATATCTTATCAAATAATTATCTATTTTCTTTGAGCATATCCCTATTTTGAATAAATTTGTAAGTATTAAATAAAAAAATAAAATGAACACACCATCAGAATTAAAGTACACTAAAGATCACGAATGGGTAAAGATCGAAGGTAATGTCGCTACTATTGGGATTACAGACTTTGCACAGGGAGAGTTGGGAGATATCGTTTATGTAGATGTTGACACTCTGGAAGATGATATCAATGGAGGCGATGTTTTCGGAAGTGTAGAAGCTGTAAAGACAGTTTCAGATTTATTCTTGCCTATCTCTGGGAAAGTGATTGAGTTCAATGCTGCTTTGGAGGATCAGCCTGAATTATTGAATACAGAGCCTTATGGAAACGGTTGGATCATCAAATTAGAAATTGCTGAGGGTGCAGACCAGTCAGAATTGCTTTCTGCAGAAGAATACCAAGCCATCATTGGATAAGATTTCAAACATATTTATAAAGATACTGCCCATTTATTGGGCATTTCTTACTTATATGCTCCTTCGTCCCGGTGTAGAAAACCATGAATACTTTTTTATGTTTGATGGTATTGACAAGGTTTTACACCTTGGGATATTTGCAATGCTGGGATTTTCATTCAAGGCAGCGTTCCCAAGAATCAGTTTTTCCTATTTTTTTCAGATTATCCTTATTTATGCATTCCTGACAGAAATTCTGCAGGACGGAATGCATCTAGGCCGATCAATGGAAACACTTGATATTGTAGCGGATGCTGTAGGATGTATTCTTGGCTATTACATCTATAAGATATTAATCAAACGATACTTTTAACAGTTTTATTAAATAAAGGCTTTAGTGTTTTTTGAAATTACATCTTCGCAATAATTGAATTTTAGTCTATTAATGTATTTTACAGGCTTGCTAATGCTTGAGATTAATCTCTGATAGAATATTTTGCCTCTGATTTCAGGGGCATTTATTTT
>NZ_JBXUGI010000023.1:0-48801 GCF_057180465.1 Chryseobacterium sp. HNCC26DJ238 | reverse complement strand
ATCAAGACAGGATTTTTTAAAATCTGTAATATAAAATTACTTTACCTGATCAGGTCTTTCCATCAATAAATTATAAGTAAATGCAGCTGCAATACCTCCTAGTACCAGAGCAACTATAAACAGCCACAGCTGTGAAAGGGCTTCTCCTCCGGCAAAAATTGCGGGGCCTATACTTCTTGCTGGATTTACAGAGACTCCTGTTATTTTTATTCCGACGATGTGGATTAATACTAGTGAAAAACCAATGGCCAGACCTGCGAATCCGCCGTTGATATTTTTGGTGGACGTTGAACCTAAAATCACCATGAGGAAAATAAAAGTGAATATAAATTCTGCCACGAAAGCAGCAGTTGTATTATAAGCATCCAGATATCCTGTTCCCCAACCGTTGGATCCTAAAGCCCATGGAGCTAATACAGCACCCGGGTGATTTATGAAAATGACATAGAGAATTCCTGCACCTATAACAGCTCCGATAATCTGTGCAATGACATACCGTATAGCTTCGTCCGGTTTCATCCGTCCGGCTGCAACCATGGCGATAGAAATGGCTGGGTTGATATGACATCCGGAAATATGTCCGATTGCGTACGCCATTGCTATGACACTCAAACCAAATGCGAATGAAATTCCCAAAAGACCTATTCCTGTTGTGCCGTCTGCCCCTGCGATCACTGCGCTTCCGCAGCCCATCAGGACAAGTACCATTGTGCCGAGCATCTCAGCAAAAAATTTTGAAGTTTTTGAAATCATCTTTTTTATGTATTTTTAATTTGTAAAGCAAACTTACAAAAATTAATTATTCAGAATTAAAGAGATTGAAGTGTTTATTTTTTAAATATTGAATCATTTTTAAATTTATATGATAATAGATTAACACTATTTATGTGTTTTTATGTGTTAGTAAAATCTTATGAAGGTTCTGTTTAATTTAAGTCTTTTTACGTCATCAAAAACTGTATTTTTGCGTATAGAGTTTCAAAATAGTTTTCAATGAGGAAGTTGATTTATATTATTCTATTCTTTTTTTATCATGTTTTTTACAGTCAGGGTTCTAAAAAGGTGATACCGTGCTATGATTTCGCAGAAGTTTTAAAAGTGGAGCCAACGATTCTTTATAAGCCTCATTTAGATGCTTCAAAAAGTTTTCATGTAAACATTCTCAAAAACACTTCACAGGTTCAGAAGTATATTAATAAAGGAAAATTTCACACTGTTAATAAAACAGGAAAAGGCTACCGTGTTCAAAAGCTTGATTACAGCAGGGCGTATCTGGTTTCAAAAGCGAAAGCTACATTAGAAAAGATAGGCTCTAAATTCAGTAAAGATACCAAAGGACATACTTTTACGGTGTCATCCCTGACAAGAACGCTGGAAGATCAGTGCAGATTACGGAGAGTCAATGCTAATGCATCGCTGGGAGTCAGTTCGCACAATTATGGGAATTCTTTTGATATTTCTTACGTGAGATTTGATAATAAGTTGAAAAATAATCCCAAACTGGAGGCTGCTTTAGAAAAAGTTTTAAAATATTATGCCGATGCAGGACGGATTTACTACATCAAAGAACGTCAGCAGAGCTGTTTTCATATTACCGTGAGGAATTATTAAATTCAAAGTCCTTTATTTTCCGTATTTTTGCACCCGAAAAATATTCGGTACAAATTATTCATCATTAATTACTCATAAAGATGCTTTCGGTTCAAGGTTTAGGCTTACATCATTCAGGAAACTACTTGTTTCAAAACGTGAATTTCACCATTAAAAAGGATGATAAAATTGGTTTGGTTGGTAAAAACGGAGCGGGGAAATCCACGCTTCTTAAAATGCTTTCCGGAGAAATCACGTTCTATGAGGGAAGTGTAGTTCCCGAAGGAAGTATTACCATAGGATTTCTTAAACAGGATCTTGATTTTGTCAAAGGGCGAACGGTATGGAATGAAACCATGCAGGCTTTTGAGCAGATCAATGCATGGAAAGAGGAACTGGAGGAAATCAATCATCAGATGACGGTGAGAACCGATTATGAAAGTGATTCTTATACAGATCTGATCAACAGAATGACGGATCTGAATGATCTTTTGATGCACCATGATGCTTATAATCTGGAAGGTGATATCGAAAAGGTATTATTCGGTCTGGGATTTAAAGCAGATGATTTCCAAAAAATAACTGATGAATTTTCAGGTGGTTGGAGAATGAGGATCGAACTCGCGAAACTGCTTCTGCAAAAAAATGACCTGATGCTTCTCGATGAGCCTACCAATCACCTGGATATGGAGTCAATCATCTGGCTCGAGAACTTTCTGAAAGATTATCCGGGAGGAATTCTTCTGGTAAGTCACGATAAACAGTTTATGACTGCAGTTTGTAACAGGACATTTGATGTCAATAACAGGAAAGTAGATGATTACAAAGCCAACTACTCAAAATACCTGGTCATGCGTGAAGACCGCCGCGAAAAACTGATTCAGGCCAAGAAAAATCAGGATGCGGAAATCAAGCAGATGGAAGATAATATCAATAAGTTCCGTGCGAGTGCCACCAAAGCTTCTTTTGCTCAGTCCCTGATCAAAAAATTAGATAAAATAGAGCGGATCGAAGTAGATAACGAAGATGTTTCTAAGTTCAATATCCGTTTCGTGCAGTCACAGGTTCCGGGAAAGGTTATCTTCGAAGCAGAGAATCTCGGTAAATCCTATGGTGAAAAGCAGATCTTTGATGATGTGGATTTTATCGTTCAGCGTGGTGACCGAATTGCTCTTCTGGGGCAAAACGGACAGGGTAAAACAACTTTGGCGAAAATTCTTTCAGGAGATATTAAAGAGTATTCAGGCAACTGGAATTTAGGTCACAATGTAAATATCGGGTACTTCGCTCAGAACCAGGAAGAGGTATTGACTCCCAATAAAACGGTTCAGGAAGAGGCTGAAGATGCAGCGACAGAGGAAACCAGACCAAGAGTCCGGGATCTGCTGGGATCTTTTCTTTTTCAGGGAGAAGCCGTTAATAAAAAAACAAAGGTGCTCTCCGGAGGTGAAAGAAACCGTCTGGCATTATGTAAACTGCTTTTGCGTCCTTTTAATACTCTGATTATGGATGAGCCTACCAATCACCTGGATATTCAGTCTAAGGAGATTATCAAACTGGCCTTACAGAAATTTGAAGGGACATTAATCGTAATTTCTCACGATAGAGAATTCCTGCAGGGGCTCTGTGATAAAATTTACGAATTCCGTGATGGGCACATGAAAGAATTCCTTGGTGATATTAATGAATATCTTGAATTCAGACAAAAGGAAAGCATCCGTGAGATTTCTGCTGAAAAAGCAAAACTCCACAGTGATGAACCAAAAGCTGAACCAAAAAAAAATGAAGAAAAGCCAGCTGTCTCTCAGACAGTAATAGTAAGTAAGGAACAAAAAAATATTCAGAATAAGCTGAAGAAAGTAGAAGAAAAAATTTCAGAACTGGAAACTAACATAGAAAATTTTGAAGCATCTTTCACCAAGGAAAATCCTTCTGAGGAAACTTTGGAAAAGTATAACAAAATCAAAGAAGAGCTTGATCTTGCACTGCAGGAATGGGAGCATCTCGGAACACAGCTGGATTAATTTTAATGAAATATCAATGGAAAGGACAGGTTTTTAAGCCTGTCCTTTTTTTGCACAGTTACAGGGCTCCAATATGGGTGATGCGATAATATATTCTTTCTTTAATCAAAATTTAATCTTTAAATAAATACCTTTAGAATTTTATTGCTATTTTTGCAGGATGATTTTTAAAGAAAGCAGAAATCTGAAAAGTTTTGTTTCCAAACTCTTATTTGGGATCTACTTTTTTGCATTGTTTTCTTCAAGTTTCCACAGTCATGATTCGGCAGATGTTTTTATAGGTTTTAATCTTAAAAAAACAGAAAATACTATTTCAAAGAACCTTGCTAAGGAAAAAGCAGGCGACTGTCTTGCCTGTCATTTCCTGGCAACCGGAAATACCCTTATTCCTGAAGAGTTCAGTGTCACCTTTGGGGCTTATACGCACCAGGTGGAACAGATCATTGCTGTTCAGGAAAGAATTTGGTCTCAGACTAAATTTTCATTCCGACTTCGGGGTCCGCCCACAATTTCTTAATCACCGATTTATTTACCGGATTTTTTTATTTAAATTTTAGAGTTTAAATGGTCTGAAGTACCTGATATTTACACTGATTATCGTTTAACCATTCATGTGGTATCAGAACCTGAGTATTGCCGGAGTAATAATCAGATCGATTTTTTAAACATCCCTGAAGATAAGCATATTGATGCTGAATTCCTGAATAAAGGATCTTGGCAACATGCATAAAGTCCAATGATTCTTTTTAGAATCAGAGCATGTAAAGGGGATTCTGAAATTTAATATTAAAGAAAATTTAATCCAAATTTTTTAACGAACAATGCTTTTGGTTGTTGCGAGTCATCAATTCAGATGATAAGAAGGTTTTACTATAAAATATTAAAATCCTGCAGCCAAAGTACAATCAAGCTATCACAATGAAACTGATTTATAGTGTAATGCTGATCCTTTGTGGGTTGGTGTTGACAAATGCACAGAAAACTTTCACTGTTCAGGGGACAGTACAGGATTTCCATGATAAAACCACGCTCGAAAATGCAGTGGTGACATTGGGAGGTTATTCTGCAAGAACAGACAAAGCCGGAAAGTTTTCTTTCAATAAAATTCCTTCGGGAAACTATACGCTCATTGCAAAGCATCCTGACTGTAATGATTATACTGAAAATGTAGGAGTTACACAGGATTTGCATCTTACCATTACCCTTGAACATCATGTGCAGGATATTGAAACGGTGACCATTCACGGAAGTCATAGGAATAATGGGAGTCTGGTTGTGAAGACGATAGATAAAGAAATGATCTCGCGAAACGTTACTGAAAATCTTGGAAATTTGATGGCTAATATTTCCGGAGTCAATGTACTTAAAACCGGAAATAATATAGCAAAACCAATTATTCATGGACTTTACGGAAGTCGGGTTTCTATCCTTAACGACGGTGTAAGGCTTGCTGAGCAGGAATGGGGAGTTGAGCATGCACCGAATGTTGATATTAATAATTTCGAACATATTGATGTGATCAAAGGAGCTTCAGCACTGAAATATGGAAATGGAGCTGTTGGCGGAGTTGTTCTTTTGCAGCCTCAGATTCTTCCCAAAAAAGATACTCTTATGGGAGCTGTTTCTCTTTCTGGTATCTCTAATGGCAGAGGTGCAGACCTTAATATAAAATTGGCAAAAACATGGGAAAACGGATGGGCTGTCAAAACCAATGGAAGTTTTAAAAAGCTCGGGGATCTCCATGCTCCTGATTATGGTCTGATGAATACAGGACTTCAGAGTTCCGGATTTAATTTTGGTGTTCAGAAAATGACTTTTAACAAAGGTTTTTCTTTTGATTATTATCTGACGAAAAGTTCAATTGGTATTCTCAGAAGTTCCCATGTAGGAAATTCGGAAGATCTGCGGGCGGCTCTCACTGCACCGCAACCTTTCTATCAAAGGGATTTCAGTTATGATATTGATAATCCGAGTCAGGAAATTGAGCATCATATTGCTAAAATTTCGGCTTATCAGAGGTTTAAAAATTTCGGGAAGATTACTGCGACATACAGTTTTCAGTACAATCACCGGAAAGAGTTTGATATTCGACGTGGAGAAGAACTCAGCAAAAAGCCGGCTTTAGACCTTGAATTGATAACCAATGATCTAAATATCAATCATCTTATTGAAAGAGGAAATTGGAATCTTGAAACCGGGATTAATGCTGGTTACCAGAATAATTATTCTAATACGCAGACAGAAGCTAGGCGTCTTGTTCCTAATTATGACAGGTATTATGGGGGAATATATTCTGTATTAAAATACAAAATTACTCCCAAATTAGATATGGAGCTTGGCGGAAGATATGATTTTGATCATTACGATGTGACTAAATGGTATGATCTGAGCGACTGGAATAAACTTTATGACGCAGATTATTCAGACTTTGTAGTAAGGGTGAATAAAAACAGAATTCTTACAAACCCAACTCTGAGTTATCATAATATTTCAGTGAATGGAGGAATCGTTTATCGTCCTTCGGAATATTTCGATTTGAAGTTTAATTATGCCAGAGTCTCTAGATCTCCCAATGTTGCTGAACTTTTTGCAGATGGTCTGCATCACTCGGCAGCGATTATTGAAAGAGGGGATATGCGGATAAAAAGCGAAGACGGGAGCCAGTTTAATATGATTGCTGATATAAGAGCAAATGTATTAAAAGGTCTCAATGTATCCGTGAATCCATATTTCTTTTACACCAAAAATTTTATCAATGAGATCCCTAAAGGTTATCAGAATACCCAGTGGGGTGGTGCTTTTGTAGTGTATAATTACGAGCAGATTGATGCAAAAATGTATGGACTAGATCTTGATGTACAACTCAAAATGACAGATAATCTGGAATATAAAGGAAGTGCATCATATGTTTACGGGCAGGATCTTACTCATGATGTTCCTCTTATTTTGATGATGCCTCCCAATTTTAATAATTCACTGGAATTTAATAAAAAAGAATGGGGGAACTTTTATGTTAATATAAGTAACAATACTTTTTTAAAGCAATCCAGATTTCCTGTTTATAATGTTCCGATAAGATTATTTGATTCTGATGGAAATGCTTATAATCAGGAAGTAGATATTTCTACACCACCGAAAGGCTATTCTCTTTGGAACTTTCGTACAGGTGTCAATCTGTCTAAAAATTTCGGTATTGATTTCTCAGTCCGAAATGTCCTAAATCAGTCTTACAGAGATTATCTGAACAGACTTCGTTTCTTTTCAGATGAGATGGGAAGAAACTTTATTTTAACTCTTAAATATCAATTTTAATTACTTAAATCAAAAAAAAAATGAAAAATATTTTTAAAAATACTGCGCTTACTTTAGGTCTTTTATTTCTAGTTATTTCTTTAAGCTTAACCTCATGTAACAGAAGTGATGATGAATCAGATGACCTTCCTCAGGAAGAACTTTCTGATGTTCTTTTAAAAGTGACAGATGAAGCTACAGGAACTCCGGTAATTTATGATTATCAGGTGAATAGTACAACCAATCCTAACGTTAAGCTGATCAATGGCCATACCTATAATGTGGAGGTGATTTTTAAAAACGGAGATGAGGATGCTACTCAGGAAATAAAAGATGCTAAAAATGAACATTTCTTAATATATAACTTTCCAAATTCTGATATTACACTGACCCGTACAGATGACAACACTTCCACAAGAGAAGATGGAAGCCGTGTAGGATTAAAAACTAAATGGATTGTAAACACTGCTGTGAAGAATGCATCTGCAGCAAGTCAGCTGGTTCTTACATTATATCATGAACCTGTAACGGTTTCTGAGGCGTCTGCAGTCAGTGGAAACGGAGTTGTTTACGGTACTCATACAGGAGGCGAAACAGATGCGCAGGCAAATTATAATATTATAAATTAAAACAATCATCCTAATAACAAACCACTGATATTTCAGTGGTTTGTTATTTTAACTTTATTATAAGAAAATGAATGGTTCGTTTTAATAAAAAATTCATATTTTTGCAACCTAAAATTTTAATCAATAATGAAGGTTACCGCAAAAAACCATGATGATGTAAGTGCATTGCTTACAGTAACATTGGAGAAATCTGACTACAAAGAAAAAGTAGAAAAGCAATTGATTAATTATGCTAAAAACGCACAAGTTCCCGGATTCAGAAAAGGAAAAGTGCCTTTGAGTATGGTTAGAAAGCAATATGAAGCAGGGATTGCATTCGAAGAAATCAACAAACAAGTTTCTGATGCTTTGAATAACTATATCAACGAAAATAAACTGAGACTTGTAGGTCAGCCAGTACCTCAGCCCGTGAATGATTTCAATCACAATGCTGAGAAGTTGGAAGTTGCTTTCGAAGTAGGTTACGAACCTGAATTTACAATAGATTTGGCTAAATATGAAGCTCCTCATTATAAGGTGGAAGCTTCTGATAAAGAAATCAGCAAAAGCATCGAAAACATGCAGAAGCGTTTTGCAGAGCAGGTTCCGCAGGACAAAATCACTAAAGATTCTTATATCAACTTAGAGATTTCTCAGGTTGTGGAAGAGGATGCTGAAGGAGAGCACCACCACCATCCAAAGAATGTTACCATTACTGCTGAAAACAAAGATGCTTTCAAATTGGTAAAAGCTTTGAAAATGGATGAGTCTGTGAAAGTTTCTAAAGAAACGCTTGCATCTGACGAAACTTTAGCTAAAGAATTAGGATTCACTAAAGAGGAGGCTGAGCATTTACACCATGCTGAAGTTGAAGTAAAAGTGAAAGATTTTTACAGCTTAAATCTGGCAGAACTTAATCAGGAATTATTTGATAAAGTGTACGGTGAAGGCAATATCAAAACTGAGGAGGAGCTTAAAGATAAAGTAAAAACCGAATTAGACGAGTATTTCCAGCAAAATGCTGATGTTCACTTTGTAAACAAAGTATTGGAGCAGGTTTCTGAGAAAGAAGAGGTTCAGCTGCCTGAAGCATTTTTAACGAAGTGGTTGGTATTCTCTAATCAGAACATTCAGTCTGAAGAGCAGGCTAAAGAGATTCTTGAAGCAGAGAAAAACCAGTTGAAATACCAGATCATTGAAGGTAAACTGATGTCTGATAATGATATCCAGTTAGATTATGCTGATGTTTTGGCTCAGGCTGAACAGTTGGTTAGAAATCAATTGGCGATCTACGGAATTCATCATTTAGGAGATGAGGAAGTTCAGAAATATGCTGCTGAAATGTTGAAAGACCAGGAGCAGGTAAGACAAATCTCTTCTGAAGTGGCCATGGCAAAACTGAAAGATGTAATTCTTGAAAAAGCGACTAAAAAAGAAACTGCAATTTCACACGACGAGTTTTTAGAAGAACTTAAAAAGTAATTTGCTTTTATAAATAGTAAAGCCACCATTTTCGGTGGCTTTTTTTATGGGAAAACTTAATCTTTCCATATCATGCATAATTCTTATATTTACATCGCAAAAATTAAAATTGATGTTATCGTAATTATTCAGATTTTTTAATCCTACATTAGACCGATAATATTCTGAACTAAACAATAAATATCTACCTATGAAAAAGATAATTCTTCCGTTATTCTGCGCTGTACTTTTCTCTACATCAGCAGTAGCGCAAAAAAAGACGTCAGCAGCTCCGGTAAAAGCTGAAGCTTCAAATTCAAAAATCACCCCACAGCAGGTAGTGGACAACTATCTTACGGCTCTTGGCGGTAAAGCTAAACTGGAAGCAGTAAAATCTACTGTTATCGAAAATACAATTACGGCTCAGGGGATGGATATCAACTCTACCACCAAAAAAATGGGGAATAAATTTAAATCTGTGCAGTCTGTGATGGGACAGGAAATGACTCAGGTTTTTGATGGAGAGAAAGGTTACATGAACCAGATGGGTAATAAAACGGATATTCCGGCCAATCAGATTGAGGAGCTTAAAAAAAGCAAGACGATTGACGCATTGGGTTATGACGCATCGAAATTCCAGACTGTAACGGTTGAGAAAATTGACAATAAAGATTACAACGTCTTATCTTCAGATAAGGGGAAATTCTATTTTGATGCTGCAACAGGATTGCTCTACAAAGCAGGAACTGGGCAGGGAGATGCCATTATGAAAAGCTATATGACTGTTGACGGGATTAAATTTCCTGAACTGATCGAAGCTGAAGGCGGCGGTCAGAAGGTTACCATTAAAACAAATAAAGTTACTTTGAACTCAGGAGTAAGCGAAGCTGATTTCAAGTAAAAATTAACGACTTATATTTTTAAAAGACCGGAAATTTTCCGGTCTTTTTTATGTACTCAGTTATTGTTAACTTACATTAACTAAGTTTAACGAATGTTTTAAGGATGGTTTTTTTTCTTATATAATAAATTTATATCTTTGTTTTTTAATTAATTATAACACTTATATGAAAAAAATCCTATTATCATTAGGTATTGTCTTTATGACTCTAGCTAATGTATTTGCACAAACTATTCCCTTAGATCCTTCCGTTAAAACAGGTATTCTTCCAAACGGGATGAAATACTACATTAGAAAAAACCATTTACCTGAACACAAGGTCAGCTTACGTTTAGCCATTAATGCAGGGTCAATTCTTGAAGATGAAAATCAGAGAGGGATTGCCCACTTTTTGGAGCACATGAACTTTAACGGGACCAAAAATTTTCCGGATAATAGTCTGGTAGATTTTTTACAGTTGATAGGGATTAAATTCGGACAGCATCTTAATGCCTACACCGGTTTTGATGAAACCGTCTATATGCTCCCCGTACCTTTGGATAAACCCGGAAATCTTGATGCCGGCCTTAAAGTTATGGAAGATTGGGCTTTCAACGCCACATTGACAGACGAACAGATCAACAGAGAGAGAGGTGTTGTTTTAGAAGAAATGAGAATAGGACTGGGAGCGGACAAAAGAATGTCTGATAGGTATCTGCCCAAAATTCTTAACAAGTCTAAATATGCAGAAAGGCTTCCGATCGGTAAGAAAGAGATTATTGAAAATTTCAAACCGGATCAGTTGAGACAGTTCCACAAAGATTGGTACAGGCCCGATCTTATGGCGATCGTAGTGGTAGGGGATATTAATGTAGATGAGGTTGAAAGCAAAATCAAAAATAATTTTGGAAAATATAAAAATCCACAGAACCCTAAAGAAAGAAAAATTTATGATTTACCTAATCATAAAGAAACTTTTATAGCAATAGAGACCGATCCTGATGCGACAAGTTCCAACGTTGAATTTATTATGAATGATGCAGATTACTCTAAGCCGCAAGTTACCATTGAGCAGTATAATCAAGGCCTTATTGAAAGTATAGCTATTGCAATGTTAAACAATCGACTAAGAGATTTGGCTGACTCAAATAACCCTCCATTCATTACGGGCTCCGTTGGCTATGGCGAAACGCTTGCAAGAAGTAAAAAAGCTTTTCAGGGATACGCAGTAGTAAAAGAAGGAAATCAGTTAAATGCTTTAAAAGTACTTTTAGAGGAGATTGAGAGAGCGAAGAAATTTGGTTTTACAAAGGATGAGTTAAGCAGAATAAAATCTGAAATGATTTCAAGTTTGGAAAGATCTTATAACAACCGTGATAAGATTGAAAATGATATGTTTGTGGATGTATATGTTGAAAATTATCTGAAACAGACTCCAATGGCAGGTTTAGACTGGGAATATGAAAATGTAACTAAGTTTTTACCAACGGTTACACTCGCTCAGACCAATGACGTAATCAGTAAAATGAGGAAAGAGGAGAATAGTGCTATTGTTTTCACTGGGCCTGAAAATAGTAGTCTGAAGATGCTTTCCGAGGCAATGGTTCTGAATACTTTCGAGAATGTAAAAATGGCTGATCTTAAACCTTATAAAGATAAAGAAATAATCAAAGATTTAGTCAAACCTTTTAAGTCTGACGGTAAAATTACAAAAGCTGAAACTGATTCTAAATTAGGTATTACTACATGGACTTTAAGCAATGGCGCTAAAGTCACATTTAAAAAGACTGATTTCAAAGATGATGAAATTGTTTTCTCTGCAATAAGTTCGGGAGGAAATTCATTATTGAATGATTCAGATTACAAAAAAACTCAGTTTGCTTATGATGCCCTTACCGAAGCAGGAGTAAACGGATTTTCTAAAACCGATCTTAACAATTATCTTGCAGGGAAACAGGTAAATGTAAACCCATTTATCAGCAATGTTTTAGAGGGAGTGTCAGGAAGTACGAATCAAAAAGATCTGAGCTCTGCATTAAAGCTGATGTATGCTTATTTTACGGGTTTGAACTATAGTTCTGAATCGTTTAATACATTCAAAATTAACAGGTCTGCCATGTTGGCTAATGTTCTGTATGACCCTCAGTTTTATTTTTCAAGTGAGTACGCAAAATTTGTCAATCAGAAAAACCCACGATTTACTGGTCTGATTCCTATGGAAAAAGACTGGGAAGCTACAGATTATAAAATGGCTTATAATGTTTATAAAAATAAATTTGCGAATGCTGGAAATTTCCACTTTTATTTTGTGGGAAATATTGAGGAGGAAAAATTTAAAAATGAAGTTCTACAATATATAGCAGGATTGCCGACTACCGGAAAAAAAACCAATTTCAGAGATACAGGATACAGACCCCTAAGCGGAAGTCATACAAAAGTTTATAAGAAAGGAAAAGAGCCTAAAAGTATGGTGCAGATCGTTTATTCCGGTGAAGTTCCATATAATGAAAAAGAAGATATGGCATTGTCTGCTTTAGGTGAGGTGGCAACCATTAAGATTATTGAAAAACTGAGAGAAAACGAAAGCGGAATCTATCAGGGAAAAGCAGAAGGTGGAATGAGCAGAATTCCTTACGGCAATTATAATTTCAGTATAACTTTTCCATGTGGTCCCGAAAACGCAGATAAATTGACGGAAAATGCTATTGCTGAATTGCAGAAACTGATTGATAAAGGGCCGGAGCAGAAAGATCTTGATAAATATAAGCGAGGTGAGATCAATGATTATCATACATCTTTGACAGACAATACTTTTTGGATGAATGCAATCTCAAAAAATCAATTGGATGGAAGCGATAAATATGAGATACTAAGTTATCAGGAGAAAGTAAATGCCCTGACGGTAAAAGATCTTCAGGACGTTGCTAAAAAATATCTTTCCAAAAACAGAATTGTGGCTACCTTAATGCCGGAAGACGGTTGGGAGAATGCTCCAAAAAAAGCTGAAAATACAACTGTCACAGCTACTGTAACGAAGTAAATCAATGATTTTAATAAATAAAACAAACAACCGCAGAAGCTTTCTGCAGTCATTTTGTTTTTAAACATATTCAAACCTTATTTCCTACCAGATCTTATATTTTGAAATTCATCACTTATCATGATCCGTACTCCTTTTTCCATTCTTCTGCAACTTCGCTGAGAGTCGTGTAGAAATCTTCACCATATTTCCTTGTTAGAGGCGTTTTAAGGAACTTATACACCGGCACCTGCAGTTCTTTGCCTAATGTGCATGCATCATCGCAAATAGGCCATTCATGGTAATTCAGTGCTGTGAAAGAAGAATATTCAGTAACACGTATCGGATATAGGTGGCATGAAATAGGTTTCTGCCAGTCTACAGCACCGTCCTCATAGGCTTTTTCAATTCCACATTTTGTAATTCCGCGCTCATCAAAAGTTACGTAAGCACATTCTGCATCTTCAATCATAGGCGTAACATACATACCGTCCATGGGATCAGTCGTCCATGTGCCCTGTTCTTCCAAAGCCTTGATTCCGTCCTGAGTAAGATAAGGTTTGATTTTATCGAAAATATTATCTAAAATCACAAGTTCATCTTTATCAAGAGGAGCTCCTACATCGCCTTCCACACAACAGGCTCCTTTGCATTTGGTGAGATTGCATACAAATTCTTCAGAAAAAATATCCTCAGAAATTAATTTATCGTCTATTTGAATCATAATCTTTTTTTTAAAATAAATTGAAATGAGTACCTGCATTAAAACAGATCAGGCTGATAATAATGATCCACAGGCTTGCCTCCTGCATCCAGTATTTCGGCATGAACCTAAGCATCCTGCTGACGATGATCGTCGCCGGAAAAGCGAGAAGCAGAAGATATTCATAATGATTGTTCATATATAAAATAATACTCACCAGCTGAGCAAATGAAAACACAAGCAGGAAAGTATATTTGTATCTGCTGATCGGGCTCTTTTTATTATAATGTTTAAAATGGTCATATATTGCGTAAATCAGCATCAGAATAATTGGAATCAGCGGCATAAGTTCTGTGTAGTCTTTGACGAACTTTATTTTTCCAAACGGCAAATAGTCCATATTCCAATCATTGAAATGAAGGAAAAACATCAGTGAAAAATAACTGAGTGCAATCATAGACATTCCTAAAATAAATCTGAAAATATTTAATCCTATCCTTTCTGAAGTCACAATAAGATGAATCAGTACAAAAAAGATCGTAGGCCATGTTGTTGGCAGAAATATGAAATTGACGGCTAAAATAGATCCTACCAAAACATAAGATTTTTTTCTGAGGTCTTCATCGGTACTTGTGAGAAGAAGCAAAAGAAATGAGTTGGTAAGCAATGCTACAGCAATTCCAATATCTAATTTACCCGGATATAACCCAAAAACAAAAAAAGTATACAGAAATAAAGGAAGATGGGTCTGATAATTCAGGGCAATTGCATTAAAACAGAAATAACCGAGTGAAATCCCTACAAATGTGATAATGGCAATGACAGCCTCATAAGTGTTGAAATTGAGGGTGTTAATAATAATAACTACTAAAAGAAGAAAACCAATATAGACCGGGATTGAAAAAATATTGCTTTCTTTTGAAAGTAATCTAAACATTTTTTATAAATTTGTGCAAAGTTAATTTAAAAAAGGAAAATAATGACGTCTTTCTTTCTATTCTTAAGTGATGTTTTCAAATGGTCTTTTGGTTTTTTCGAAACCTTTGGAAACGTACTCAACTGGATTTTATTTATCGTTTGTTGTGTACTATTTACCTATTGGTGCTATGTCTTGGTGGTAACACTTGGAGGGGACAAAGACAAAGAGTATTATTCTCCAACTGAGGGAAAACACCCTTATTACGATCCTACGATCTACAAAAAGGAAGGTTAATTAATTGGTTATATAGTAAAAAAGACCGGTCAAATTTTTGATCGGTCTTTTTTCAGTTGATGATTTTATATGTAAAATTCTTTTCGGTTAATCATGTATTGGTAACACTAAAACCGGTATTGTAGAATTTTTTGTAATTCCTTTAGTTAAGCTTCCTATGAAAACATCGTAAATCCCGCTTCTGCCATGAGATCCCATAACGATGAAGTCTGCATTTTTAGTATCTGCATATTCAAGAATAATATCTTTGGCAATCCCTTGCTTTAAAAGGTGTTCACAATCTACACCGTGGGACAGGATTTTCTGGTTGATCTTATTCAGAAGTACGAGCTCTTCTCTTATTTCGTTTTCTTCAATCTCAGGAAAATACTGATATCCCATATCTCCAATTGCAAAACCAATATCTGTTGGCGCTACATGTATCAGGTTAAGCTTTCCGTTGACTTTCTTTGCGAAGTCGATTGCTCCGTCTACAAGCTGATCTGTTTTTTCTCCAAAATCTACAGGCAGTACAATATTGATCATATTTTTATATTTTAGTTTGTTCATTAAATATATGAAAAATATATAAAAAAGTGCTGTTAAAGATTTATAATATTCGAATATCCAATGCTTTTTCTTCCTGTATATAAGCTTCTAAAATATCATTTTCAGATACGCTTCCAACACCTTCCGGTGTTCCGGTAAAGATCAGGTCGCCAACTCTCAATGTAAAATACTGCGAAACAAAAGCAATGATATCATCAATTTTGAAAATCATATCTTTTGAGTTTCCGTGCTGTACTTCTTCTTTGTTTTTCAAAAGGTAAAATTCCAGATTGTCTAAATTATAGTTTTCTTTTTTAAAGAAATTTCCTACCACCGCAGATCCGTCAAAACCTTTGGATAATTCCCAAGGAAGACCTTTGGATTTTAAGTCGCTCTGCAGATCTCTTGCTGTAAAATCGATTCCCAGACCGATTTCATCATAATGTTTGCCGGCAGATTCTTTCTGAATGTATTTTCCGCCCTTTGAAATTTTTACGACAACTTCCAATTCATAATGAATATCATTGGAGAATTCAGGAATATAAAAGTTATTTCCTTTTAAAACCGCAGTGTCAGGTTTTATGAAAATTACAGGTTTGTCAGGAATTGCATTTCCCAGTTCTTTTGCGTGCTCGCTGTAGTTTCTCCCTATGCAGATTATTTTCATATGAATATTTTTAGTTCTTAATTACCATCTCATCTTTAATATCTGAAATCAGAATTAATGATTGATTTACTATTTTTTATTAAACAACCATTCCAGCATTTTAAACGCTGGAACGGTTGACTTGCACTGTATTTTTATTCATGAGTAAACTCGTTCTCACAATAATAACAGACGTATTTATCGCTTGATAACAGAGAAATACCAAAGAAACTCGTTGAACTGTCATCTTTATAAATATGATTGGATCCACATTTTGGACATACGAAATCAAACTTTGGATTTTCAACGGTATGTTCGACTTCCAAAGAGAACTTATTGTTTTCGTAATAATCACTCAGAATCTTTTCCGCATTCTCAAAGTCATCTGTAAAAACCTGCAGTTGAATTCCGCCTAATGCCTGTGACAGTAACCAATCGGACTGAATGGTCTGCTCATTGGCAATGAAACTCTGGATTTCGTTTTCAGCTAAGATCTGTTTATCTCTGTTCGCTTCGAGAGCTGTTTCGTAAAATTTGAACTTAACTAAATCACTCATTATTTTAAAATTTACTTGATAACTGAATTTTTGTAAATACTTTCTTTGTGTACAGGGGGAAATCAGCATTCTGAAGCCATCCGTAATAGCCAAGATCTTTTTTGAAAACATCTTTTACGCCCTGTCCCTTATATTTTCCGAAGTTGAATACTTCAGTGTTTTTTTCATTAAGTCCGATAAAACCTGCCAAATCAGCATTTTTATTATGAAAACTAAATTCGCTCAAACCATTGATGTCTTTCGGGACGTCATCATATTTGCCAACCTGCGCATCCAGAACTTCAAACGTTGCCAACACGTCAGCTTCCGCTGAATGTGCATTTTCTAAAGTTTTTCCGCAATAGAACTGATAAGCTGCGCCCAGATTTCTCGGTTCCATCTTATGATAAATTGTTTGTGCATCGACCAATTTAAATTTGCTCAGATCAAAATCAAAATCTGCACGTAGTAATTCTTCAGCTAACAATGGAACATCGAATCGGTTAGAATTAAACCCACCCAAATCTGCGCCAGAAATCATTTCAACGACTTTAGAGGCAATTTCTTTAAAAGTTGGTGCATCTTTAATATCTTCATCGTAGATCCCGTGAATCTCACTCGATTGCACTGGGATGGGCATTTCCGGATTAATTCTCCATGTTTTACTTTCTCTGGAAGAATCAGGATTAACTTTCAGAATGCAGATCTCCACGATTCTGTCTTTTCCAACATTGGTTCCTGTAGTTTCAAGATCAAATATGCAAAGTGGCTTATGTAGTTTTAAATTCATTTTTATTAAATTGAAAATTTGAGAATGTATTTATTTGAAAATAGGAAAAAACTTCCGGTTTTCTACTTTAATTGTTTCTGAAAGATGAGTGAAATTAAGATATAGTAAATTATTACCAAAGGAATTCCGACAGTTTTAAATAGTATTAAAATAAGAATTGATCCAATCAGCAAAGCTATTTTAGGGTAATTGTCCTTCATCTTCATCGATTTGAATTTCATGGCAATCATCCTGATTGGTGAGATTAAAATCAAGGAAGAAACCACTGTCAAAATCAACAGGTATATTTCATTTGCAAAAAGGAAACTAAAGCTTTGGTTTTCTTTGAAAGCATAGAAGATTCCAAAAATAAGAATCGTGTTACTCGGTGTGTTCAAACCCTTAAAATAATATCTCTGGTCTTCATCTAAATTGAAAATGGCCAGCCTGAGACATGAAAAAAGGGTGATAAAAAATCCAAGATATTTGATTTCGAAAGGCAGGTCTATTCCTAAAAGCTCAGTACCTGACGGTTCAAGCATTTTAAACATTGCCAATCCGGGGATTAGTCCAAAGCTTACCATATCTGCTAAAGAATCAAGCTGAGTTCCCAGATTGGAATTGGCTTTTAAGGCTCTTGCAATAAATCCGTCGAAAAAATCAAGCACCAGCGATAAAATAATACAGATGGCAACAGTCTGATAATCCCCAATAATCAAATGTACAGCTCCGACGCAGCCTGAAAATAAATTTCCGAGTGTGATGGCATTTGCCAGATTGTTTTTAATGAAATTCATGGAAGCAAAATTACATTTTTTAAAAATTTTAACCTTAATTAATATGAACTAAAAATTACATTAATATGAATTTAACTTAAATTTGCACCGTGAAATCACATTCTCCGGAAATTGTCTAAGAGTGATTGCGCATTTTCATTAATAGAAAATCTCCTTATGAATTTTTTAAAAGAATTTAGAAAACAAGAAGTCTTGATTTTAGGTTACAGGATTTTTTTAGTTTTTGTATTTTACCAGATAGCCAGGTTTCTTTTTTGGTTTTTCAATAAAGATTTAATAAAAATTGACAGTACAGCAGATTATTTTAATCTTGCTTATCACGGAATCGCCTTTGACCTTACCGCAATTTTATATGTTAATTCACTGTTTATTCTATTAAGCCTGATTCCAATCATTATCAATACAAAAAAAACATATCAGAAAATCATCTTCTGGTTGTATTTTATTACCAATGGAATCGCTTATGCAATGAATTTCGGAGATTTTATCTACTATAAATTTTCGCAGACAAGATTGACATCCGCTGCTTTTCAGGTAGCCAAACATGAAACGAACATTTTAAAAGTTTTCACAGTTTCAACAAAAGAACATCCATTTGTAATTTTTTGGTTTATTGTGCTGATGGCTTTATGGATTTTCCTCTATAAAAGATTTAAAATTGAAGAGAGAAAACCAAAAAAACTGATTCCTTACTTCTTTTTCTCAATATTGACAATATGCGTTTCTGCAGTTTTAACTGTCGGAGGAATCCGTGGAGATTTCAGGCACAGTACAAGGCCTATCAATTTGGTTGATGCCAATAAATTTGTAAAAACCCCGCTTCAGGGAAATATAGTTCTTAACAGTACTTTTTCATTCTTCAGGACATTGGGTACCAATAATTTCAGGGAAGTATATTTTGTTGATGAAAAATTTATAGACGAAAATTTACAGCCTTATAAAATTTATGACAGGCAGGTCCGGGACAAGCCCAATGTAGTTATTTTTATTGTGGAATCTTTTGGAAGAGAATATTCCGGAGCTTTTAACAAAGGTAAAAATATTAAAAATTATGTTTCCTATACCCCATTTATCGACAGTCTTGCAAATGAGAGTCTTATTTTTCCGAATACCTTTGCTAACGGAAGACAGTCTATTCATGGTATGAGCAGTATTCTTGCCGGAATTCCGAGTCTGACGGATGCTTTTACAAGTTCTCCTTACTCAAATCAGAAAATCCAGTCGATTGTTTCAGTGTGTAATGACATGGGATACGATACTTCCTTTTATCATGGAGCACCCAATGGGTCGATGGGATTTCTGGGTTTTGGAAATATTCTTGGGTTTAAACATTATTATGGTAAGGATGAATACAATCATGATGAGGATTTTGATGGAATGTGGGCCATTTGGGATGAGCCATTTCTTCAGTATTTTGCAAAAAATGTAGGGAAATCGAAACCTTTTATGGCAACTGTTTTTACAGCTTCATCACACCATCCCTTTAAAATTCCTGAAAAATATATTGGAAAATTCAAAAAAGGAAATGTAGAAATGCATGAGCCTATGCAGTATACAGACTATTCAATCAAAAAGTATTTTGAAACAGCTGAAAAGCAGCCGTGGTACAACAATACTATATTCGTATTTACAGGAGATCACCCCAACCAGATTTATTATCCCGAATATGAAAAAGCAATGAACCGCTTTGCAGTACCGCTGATTTTTTATTCGCCTAATCCAAAATTTAATTTAAAAGGGATCAACAGTGAGTTGGCTCAGCAGATTGATATTTATCCGACTTTAGCAGATATAATTGGTTACAACGGGAAAATCAGAAGTTGGGGGAGAAGCCTTATAAGTGAGAAAAAATATGCTCCATTGATTGTGAATTCTGATGGTTCGTCAGAGCAGTTCATTTACGGAAATTACATTTATCGTTTTGATGGAAAAGAGATTACAGGTGTTTATGATAAAAATGATTTAGGATTAGAAAATAATCTGAATGATAAAATAAAGACTTCCGAAACCGAAAAAGGCAAACTGATTGCGAAAGCCTGGTATCAGGATTATATGACCAGAGTGATGACCAGAAAACTGAACTGAACTGAATTGATTTTGGATTGTTTGATGAATAGAGGTGAGCCCCAAATTAATTGGTTTCTCTATTGTTATTTATGCAGAGGATAATAAAAATGTTTGTGAGTCTGAAATTTATTTCTATTTTTAACTATTGAAGAAATTAATTATCTATCATTAAAATTAAACTAAATTAATATGAACAAGTTATTATCAACATTAGTGCTTTCTTTATTCAGTGTAATGTCGTTTGCGCAGATTGAAGGTAAATGGAAAACCATCGATGACGAAACAAAACAGGCAAAATCGATTGTTGAAATCTGGAAAAAATCCGACGGTAAATACTATGGTAAAGTTTCTCAGCTGCTGATCAAACCTGCAAGTCCAAATTGTACATCATGTAAAGACGACCGCAAAGGCAAGCCTATTTTAGGAATGGAAATTATCAGAGGACTTGAAAAAGACGGTGAAGAATTTACTGACGGTACTATCACAGATCCTAAAACAGGTAAAACTTACAAGTGTACCATCACAAGAAGTGGTGACAAACTGAACGTAAGAGGTTATATGGGAGTTTCCCTGTTGGGAAGAACTCAGGTTTGGCAGAAAGTCAACTAATCGGTTTAAAATATTATTAAATATAAGGCAACTCAGCAATGAGTTGTCTTTTTTGTTATGTAAATAATAAATAATTACTATTTTTGTACTCTAAATTTTTCAAATAAATATGGCAGAATATACTTTTCGTGAAGTGATTGCGCAGGCAATGAGTGAGGAAATGCGTAAAGACGAATCCATTTTTCTAATGGGAGAAGAGGTTGCAGAATACAACGGTGCATACAAGGCTTCTAAAGGAATGCTGGATGAGTTTGGTGCTAAACGTGTAATCGATACCCCAATTGCAGAGCTTGGTTTTACAGGGATTGCTGTAGGTGCTGCAATGAATGGTAACAGACCGATTGTAGAATATATGACCTTTAATTTTGCACTTGTGGGGATTGATCAGATCATCAATAATGCAGCAAAAATACGTCAGATGAGTGGTGGTCAGTGGAACTGTCCTATTGTTTTCCGTGGTCCTACAGCTTCAGCAGGTCAACTGGGTGCAACACACTCTCAGGCTTTTGAAAACTGGTTTGCCAATGTACCAGGTCTTAAGGTTGTAGTTCCGTCAAACCCTTATGATGCTAAAGGATTATTGAAAACTGCAATTCAGGATAATGATCCGGTAATTTTCATGGAATCTGAGCAGATGTACGGAGATAAAATGGAAATTCCTGAAGAAGAATATTACCTTCCTATAGGAAAAGCAGAAATAAAAAGAGAAGGTACAGATGTAACTTTGGTCTCTTTCGGAAAAATCATGAAACTGGCAATTCAGGCAGCTGAAGATATGGCTAAAGAAGGTATTTCTGTTGAGGTGATTGATTTAAGAACTGTTCGTCCTTTAGATTTTGATACTGTTTTGACTTCAGTAAAGAAAACAAACAGATTGGTGATTTTAGAGGAAGCATGGCCATTTGGCTCTGTATCGTCAGAAATTACCTATATGGTACAGCAGAAAGCATTTGATTATTTGGATGCTCCAATCAAAAGAATTACGACTCCTGATGCTCCTGCACCTTATTCAGCTGCATTATTTGCAGACTGGTTCCCTAAGCTTGAAAAAGTAAAAGAGGAAATCAAAAAAGCAATGTACGTTAAATCATAGAAAAAAACTTCCGAAAGGAAGTTTTTTCATTTATACAATGTATCACTATTTGAGCGGAGGGTCATAAATTTAGTATACATTTGCGCTTTCAAAAATTAATTAGCTGAGATGGCAGACGTTATAGGTGGAGGTCACCACATTGACCTTAAAAAACTTTCACTCATGGGAGTTCTTGTTTCACTCGGAATTGTTTTCGGTGATATCGGTACCTCACCGCTTTATGTAATGAAAGCTATTGTGAACGCCAGGGAATTAGGGGCTACAATGCCTTTTGATCAATATATAGAAGGTGCACTGTCCTGTATTATCTGGACGTTAACATTGCAGACAACTCTAAAATATGTAATTGTAGCACTTCGTGCTGATAATAAAGGAGAGGGGGGAATTCTGGCTCTTTTTTCACTAATAAAAAATCTGAAAAAGAAATGGCTGTATCTGATTGCGATTATTGGAGCTTCTGCTTTGGTGGCAGATGGCGTAATAACGCCATCACTTACTGTGATGTCAGCCATTGAGGGGCTGGAGATTTATAATCCTAATACTCCGGTTGTCCTGATAACGTGTGCAATTTTAATTGTTATTTTCGTAGTTCAGCAATTTGGCACTTCTTTCATAGGGAAATTCTTCGGACCCGTGATGGTAGTCTGGTTTTTGGTTTTAGGTGGTTTGGGTGCATTACATCTGTTTCAGGATTTTTCTATATTAAAGTCCTTCAATCCATATTATGCTTACAAATTAATTATAGACTCGCCCAGTGCAATCATTATTTTAGGAGCTGTTTTTTTATGTACTACCGGAGCAGAAGCTCTGTATTCTGATTTGGGACACTGTGGTGCCAAAAATATCAGGATAAGCTGGATTTTTGTTAAGATAATGCTTATACTCAATTATCTTGGACAGGGAGCATGGTTATTAAAGAATTACCATTTGATACAAGGCAACGGAGTCAACCCATTCTTCGGGATTATGCCGGATTGGATGATTTTACCTGGGGTCGTTTTAGCTACTGCAGCTGCAATTATCGCTTCTCAGGCACTTATTACCGGTTCTTTTACTATCTTTTCTGAAGCAATGTCATTGAATTTATGGCCCAATCAAAAAATTGATTACCCTTCTGGTGTAAAAGGACAAATGTATATTCCCAGAATTAACTGGGGATTGTTGCTGTTTTGCATCATCGTTGTTTTACATTTTAAGGAATCCCACAAAATGGAGGCTGCGTATGGTCTTTCTATTACGGTAACCATGTTTATGACAACAATCTTGCTTACATTCTGGTTGCTGAAGAAAAGGGTAAATAAACTCCTTATTCTTGGCTTTTTCTTAGTATATGGTGCAATCGAAATTGGATTCTTCAGTGCAAATATCATCAAATTCTTTGATGGCGGCTGGATTACGGTGGTTCTTGCAGGCTCTATAGGGATATGTATGTACTCATGGTATAATGGTCGGCAGATCAAAGCCAAATTTATCAACTTTGTCAAAATAAGTAAATACGTTTCTATCATTAAAGATATGAAGCTTGACGAAACAATACCGAAGTATTGTACCAATCTCGCCTACCTGAGCAGAGCAAAATACAATGATGAGATAGAATCAAAAATTATTTATTCCATTATTAAAAAGCAGCCTAAAAGAGCAGATCATTACTTTATACTCAGTATCATCAATCAGGAAGATCCTTATACTTTTAAATATACTGTTGAGGAGATCCTTCCTGGAACCATCTATAAAGTTAATTTTCTTTTAGGGTTCAAAGTAGACAGAAGAATTAACGATTATTTCAGTATGGTCTTAAAAGATTTGATGGCAGAGGGAACAATTCCTTCAAGAAGCAGCCATCCATCTCTCAGAGCACATAATATTCCTCCGGATTTAAAATATGTTGTGATTGACAATACCTATATCAACGATATACTTTTAACAGTAAAGCAGAAAATTACATTAAGCTTATATAACTTCGTGAAGTATATTGGCAGTGATGATTTTAAGGCTTGGGGCGTAACCATGCATAATGTAGAAGTAGAATCGGCTCCGTTGACTGAAGAAACAATCTCCGCAAACAGAATAGAGCAGGTCAGGTTTTAAATATCAGCATTATACTCTCTATAGTGGTGTATTGTATTTAAATAAAAATCGATAAATTTGTAGTATAAATTTTTTGATGGATACTTTACAAAAAGAAAAAAATATTACTTTAATAAAAGATGTTTTAAGAAATTACCTTTTAGAGAAAGGTTTTCGTAATACACCTGAACGATACACTATTTTAGAGGAAATCTATAATATGGATCATCACTTTAATGTAGATGACCTGTATCTTTTAATGATGCAGAAGAAATATCATGTTTCAAAAGCTACAATCTATAATACGATAGAGATTTTTTTAGACGCAGGATTGATCCGTAAACACCAGTTTGGCGAAAAAACATTGACCTCTTCATCGTATGAAAAGTCATATTTTGATAAGCAGCATGATCATTTGGTGATTTACAAAAAAGGCTCAGATAAGGAGATTGAAGAGATTATCGAGTTCTGTGACCCAAGAATACAGGGAATTAAAGAAGCTATAGAAGAAGCATTTGGGGTGAAAATTGATTCCCATTCGCTCTATTTTTATGGCAAAAAGAATGACTGATCAATGAGAATATTTCTTTTTCTCTTCCTTTTACTTTCCACGCTCACTTTTGCACAGGATCAGATGAAACCTGTGCAGAGAGATCCGTTTTTACAGAATCCTGTAAAAAACCAGCCTCAGAAATCAAACGCCGGTAACAGGGTCAATATCAAACATGCAGATGAGATCATTAAAGATCCCAAAAAATATGATGGTAACCAGTATCTGAAAGGAAATGTTGTTATTGAACATCAGGGTTCTATTCTTACAGCAGATGAAGTGGTGCTCTATGAACAGGAAAATTTTGTAAAGGCAATGGGTAATACCAGGCTCCAGAATACGGACGGATCTGTCATTACAGCTTCAGAGATGGAGTATGATGCCAACACACAGAAAGGTGTAGCCCGAAAAAATGTCGTTCTGAATGATCCGAAAGGTACGGTCATCAAAACGGAAACGATGTATTATGACAGGGGTTCTAATCTTGCCTATTATAATACGGGGGGTACGATCAATGACGGTAAAAGTACAACCTATTCAAAATCTGCAACGTACAACCTCGCTTTACGGACTATCAATCTTACTGACAATGTGAGGATTGAAGACAAAGATTATATTTTGGACGGTATCAATGTTGTTCAGAATCAGAACACCAATGTGGTTGATATCAATGGTCCGACTACGATCACCAACAGGAAAAATCCTAAAAACAGGATTTTTACCGAAAAAGGAACACATAATCTCAATACCAAAGAATCATTTCTGAATAAAAATTCCAGAATTTATTACAATGATAAGATTCTCACAGGAGATGTAATGTATTATAATCAGCTTAGCGGTTTCGGTACAGCAACGGGAAATGTAACTTTGGATGATCCTTTGGAAAAACGATATCTGAAAGGAGGCTACGGCGAAATTTTTGAAAAGAAAGATTCGGCAATGATGACAAAAGGTCCCTATGCTGTAAAGATCCTTGAAAAAGATTCTCTTTACTTCGCCTCTGAGAAAATACTTTCTTACCAGAAATTAGATTCTGCAAATGTTAAAAAAAGTTATCTCCGTGCTTTTAAAAAAGCCAGAATCTATAAATCTGATGCACAGGGAAGAGCAGATTCAATAGCATTTAACGAAACCGATGGTATTATGCACATGTATACGAACCCCATCCTCTGGAGTGGAGAAAAACAGGTCACCGGTGATAAAATTGAAGCTTATTTTAATACACAAACTGAAAATATAGACTCTTTAAAGGTAATAGGAAATGCTTATGCGATCAGCAAAGCAGATTCTCTGAATATGAAAGATGAGTTTAATCAGGTTAAGGGTAAGCTGATGGTAGCGTATTACAAAGATAAAAATATCAAAGAAATCAAAGTTATAGGAAACGCACAGTCTATTGCTTATGCTGATGATGTAAATGAGAAAACAAAAGAAAAAGAAAGACAGGGAATTGTGCTTTCTTCCTGTGGAATTATCAATGCAAATTTTGAAGAACAGGTTTTGCAGATTTTATCCTGCAGTATCGGTGCAACCTCTACCAACTATCCGATGAGCAAAATTGGTCCCGACAGGAAAAAATTTCCTGATTTCAACTGGAACACCAAAGACAGAATCAGAAAATGGCAGGATATTCTCGTTGATTCTCCGAATTATGAGGAGATCAAATATGAATCTTCAGATGAACTTTTCAATCAGGCTCAGGAAGTTATTGATAAAGCGAAAGCTGCAGAAGAAGCCAAAAAACCTAAGAGGGTTAGAAAATAGACATAAAGTAAGACCAGTTTTAAAGCTGGTCTTTTTACTTTTAAATTGGTGCGTCACTATGAAGAACATTACAGCTTCAATGAATAGAAATACTACATTATTTTTATTATTATCAATTTTAACTTTTTTCATTCAGATTCAATGAAAAAGAAAATGATAAAAAATCATCAACCAAGAATAAAGAAATTTTCAGAATTCATGATTTGAATTTTTTATTTCAAGAAAACATGAAATTTTTAAAGTCAGTCTTTTGAATCATTAAAACGGTGTAATCAATAATTATTTTTCTGTTAATCAATCTGCCGGTTGTCGCGTTTTGGTCTACAAAAATTCAGATCTGAAATTTGTGAAGTACTTTAAAATTTACTAATATAGATTAAAAATGACTTTCTCATTCCTCAAAATTTCCCTATCTGACTTATCTTTTTTAGCTTTGCCTAAATTTTTCATCCATAGAAATGCAACAGGATTTTTTTAAATATCAGGCACAGACCACACAATTTGCAGCTGGTTTTGAAGTAGAGAAAGCAGAAGGGAGTTATATTTACGGTAAAAACGGTAAAAAATATCTTGATTTTGTGGCAGGAGTTTCTGCTAACACCTTAGGGCATTCCCATCCTAAAATTGTCAATGCGATCAAAGAGCAGGCAGATAAATACCTTCATGTCATGGTGTATGGTGAATATGCTCAGGAAAAGCCTGTAGCATTATGCAGATTGCTCGCAGAATCAACTCCTGATCCCTTGGAAATCACTTATTTGGTTAACAGTGGAGCAGAAGCCATCGACGGAAGTTTAAAATTAGCCAAGAGATACACAGGAAGAGAAGAGATCGTCTCTTTTAAAAACTCTTACCATGGAAATACGCATGGAGCATTAAGTGTTTCAGGAAACGAATTCCACAAAAGGGAGTTTCGCCCACTGCTGCCCATGGTTTCTTTTATTGAATTTAACAACGAAAATGATTTCAGTAAAATAACAGAAAAAACAGCATGTGTAATTCTCGAAACGATCCAGGGAGCTGCAGGGTTTTTAGTTCCGGACGAAACATATCTGATTAAATTAAAAAAAAGATGTGAAGAGGTAGGTGCTCTTTTGATTCTGGATGAAATACAGCCGGGATTCGGAAGAACAGGAAAATTATTTTCTTTTGAACATTTTGGGATTGTTCCTGATATTCTGGTGATGGGTAAAGGTATGGGTGGCGGAGTTCCGGTAGGGGCATTTATGAGCTCGAAAAAGATCATGGAAACCTTATCTCATTCTCCAAAATTAGGGCACATTACTACATTTGGAGGAAACCCTCTTATCGCAGCAGCATCTCACGCAACTTTAAAAGAGGTGCTGGAGAGCCAATTGATGAATGAGGTGGCAGAGAAAGAAGAATTATTCAGAAAAATGCTTGTACATCCAAAAATCATTAATATTAACGGAAAAGGATTAATGCTCGCTGTGAATTTAGGTACACCTGAATTTACATTAAATGTTGCCGGAAGATGTATGGAGAAGGGACTGATCTTGTTTTGGCAACTTTACAGAAATGAGTACCTGAGAATATCACCGCCTCTTACAATTTCGAAGAATGAAATTATAGAAGGCTGCAGGATTATTCTTGAAGTATTGAATGAAAAGTAAAATAATTTTAATAATAAAATATCTTCAATAAAGAAGTTTTTTTGTGAAATATTATTAATTTAAAAACAAAAATCTTATTGAAAAAATTTAAACTTATTTTTCTGATAAATATCATTCATATTAGATAAAAATCTATTTAGTTTTTTGTGTAATAAAAAAATTAATTTATATATTGCGTGACGTTAAAAATAAGTTATATGGCGAAACATAAAGTCCATTACGAATTCCCAATGCATTGTCTTTCAGAGATTTTGTATGAATATTTGGCCAGTGCTGAGGGATTATCCGAGTGGTTTGCAGATGATGTGATAGAGAAAGGTGACGATTTCTATTTTAGTTGGGGTGGAGGTTCTGAAGAAAAAGCGACTTTGATCAGGTACAAGCCTGAAGGTTTCGTTCGTTTCAGATGGGAAGAAGATGAAGGAACCAAAAACTTCTTTGAAATGACCATTACCATTGATGATATTACAGAAGATCTGGCTTTGAACATTACAGATTTCTGTGAAGAAGGTGATGAAGAAGAAAACGCTCTGTACTGGGAAAATCTAATCGAAAACCTTAGAATAAAATTAGGTGCTGCTTAATTTGAAAGTAGTACTGACATAGTGGTAAAACTGATGAACGATTTATCGTTCATTATTTTTTTATAAATAATCATACTTTAAAATCCTAGTGAATAGTGATGGACGATCAATCACTATGATTTCTTAAGACCTTAAAATAATAAATCAGTATGAAAAACACATATTTTACTTCAGAAGAGCTTGAACTGAAAAACAGGGCATTTCTTCTGGGAGATGCTGTGAAAGTTTCATTTTTTATAAGAAATTCTGATCTCATCATGGATGAAGAATGTTACTTCTTCCTGATGGCTTCTATGAGAAAAATGAGGATGAATATCCCTCTAAGTTATACTTTAGAATTTTTTCAAAATCTTTTTAATCAAAAAGTAATTGAGGAAGGAGGAATAGAAAACGGAATCATTAATTTTTTGGTATACAGAAATTCTGATGGAATTACATTATCAAAATCTACAATCTCTTATTTCTTTGATGTCGTTGAAATGGATGATATCCTTACTGTTCATCAACGTCCGTTAGAATTAGATCTGATCAAAGAAATCAATGTCAATAATAATCTTCTAAGCAATATCAGAGTGCATTGCCCTGAAAACATCTATGCTGGAATTTATGCCCAGGAAAATGATTTGGATGATGTTATTCTTTTAAATCCAAACAAGAGAATAGCTCGATCAACTTCAGGTAATCTTTTGTTTCTGGAGGGTAAAATCATTAAAGTACCCAAGCATTCTGAAGGGGCATATATCTCCCCCTTGCTGGAAAATTTCGTCACGTTTTTGCATAAAAATAACCTCGCAGACATTCAGGAGCATGAAATTATCGCATTTGAATCTCAGAAAGCTGAAGAAATTCTGATGATTTCTGATGAAAATGGCGTATTCTCAGTAGGGAAAATCAGAAACAAGACATTTAGTAGTGTACGCATTAACGAGCTGGTTGAAAAATGGAAAAATAGTTTTTCAAACTAAATTGACAAACCCGGTAAACAACGTATACGTCCTTTACCGGGTTTTATTCTGATACGGGGTCAGAAAAGAATTTGTTTATTGTTAAGTAAATAATGTGCGTGGGCTTTTAAGTATTGTCTGATGATCCTAGCCTGATTACTCAGATATTTTTATTTTAGTTTTTTAATAACGTTTGAAGAATGTTAAAAATTACATAACAATAACTTAAAATTTGTTAAATAATTTTTATCCATTGTGAAGTGATCAGTTTAATGAAATGTCTTCCGGCGAATTTGCCCACAGAAGATATTCTCCGCCAAGATTCTGCATAATAGATTTCCATAAGGTCTGATCATTGGGAAGTGTATAGTCGAGATTGTAAACATCTACAACCGTCCACATTTTACGTTTTATTTCGTTGTCTAACTGTAAAGACCCCCAACCGGAATATCCTGAGAATATCTTAACATCATTGATGGATAATTCTTTATTTAGGACAGAACTTATTACAGTTTCAATATCTTCGGTAACGTAAAATTCACTGTTGATTTCGATATTCACTTCGGACGTTTTTTTACCTTTAATAATAAAAAAAACCTTGTCATTTTCTACCGGTCCTCCATCATAAACTTCTATTTTAAAATCAAAGAAATTATTGAATCTGTTACTCATTTTTGAATTTTTCTTATTCAGAATTAATCCAAAAGCGGAATGTTCATTATGTTCCAAAATGAGCACTACCGATCTTGAAAAAATATCTCCGGAAATATCAGGCGTAGAAATTAATATTTTACCTTTGTATGAGTAATTCATACTCAAATTTAATAAAAATTATTTATGGAAAACCTCCATGACAAGAGAAAAATCTATGAAAAATCTCAACTGATTGAAAGTGAGATTAAAGAGAATCCGATTGAACAGTTCAGGGACTGGTTTTTAGAGGCATCAGCCAATCCAACGGTTTCCGAGGCTAATGCCATGGCGGTTTCCACTCTGGAAGAAGATAGTTGTCCAAGGACGAGAATGATATTGCTTAAAGAATATACATATGAAGGTTTCATTTTTTATACCAATTATGAGAGCAGAAAAGGCAGAGCAATTGAAAAAAACCACAAAGCCTGTCTTCATTTTTTCTGGCCCGGTTTAGAGAGGCAGATTGTCATTAAAGCAAATCTTGAAAAAATAGCGGAGAATTTAAGTGATGGGTATTTTCATTCACGACCGAAGGGAAGTCAGCTAGGGGCAGTAGTTTCTCCTCAGAGTGAAGTTATCCCTGACAGGTCGTTTTTAGAACTTAAATTACAAGAATTGGAAAAAAAGTACGAAAATACTGAAGTTCCAAGGCCCGAAAATTGGGGTGGTTACATCGCAAAACCTTACGAAATTGAATTTTGGCAGGGAAGACCCAACCGACTCCATGACCGGATTATCTATTCTTTGAAAGATATTGATTGGGAAATTTCCAGATTGGCACCTTAGTATTATTTATACTCAACTGGACTATTTAGACTTTTGAAAACTTATTTATCTGTAGCTCTCGGATCATGGTGACTTCGAGAACCTCAGCCACCTACACGATTTCACAAGTCATTCATTAAAATTCTTCAGTACAATAGGTCAGCATTTTTTGATTTAAATTCTTACTATACATCTTTTGACTAATTACATTTTATTTTGGCTGAGTCTCTCGAATGGTGGCTGAGACTCTTGAATGGTGGCTGAGGCTCTCGAATGGTGGCTGAGACTCTCGAATGGTGGCTGAGGCTCTCGAAGCCACCTACTTGATTTCAACATGTTATTCATTAAAATTTTTCAATATAAAAGGTCAGCAATTCTTGATTAAATCCTTAAGATACATCTTTTGAATAAATACATCTTATTTTGACTGAGGCTCTCGAATGATGGCTGGTGCTTTCGAATGGTAGCTGATGCATTCAAATGGTAGCTGATGCTTTTGAATGGTGGCTGAGGCTCTCGAAGCCACAAAAAAACCTCATCTTAAGATGAGGTTCAAATTTTTATAACGTGGGTGGATTATTTCTTCTTAACACCTGAAACTGCAGTTGCCAAATCAGCACCAGCCTTAAATTTAGCTACTGTTTTAGCCGCAATTTTGATTGGTTTTTTAGTTGCTGGGTTGATACCCTGTCTTGCAGCTCTTTCCGATACTGAGAAAGTTCCAAATCCTACTAAAGAAACCTTTCCGTCTTTTGCCTTTAGAGTAGTTGTGACATTAGAAATAAAAGATTCTAATGCAGCTTTAGCTGCAACCTTAGTAATCCCTGCGTCTTTCGCAATTGCGTCAATTAATTCAGACTTGTTCATAATTTTTATATTAAAAGTTAGTTAGTTATAGTAGCAAATATAAAACAATTTTCAAATTGTGCAAATTTTTTCTAAAAACTTGTTTGATTTTTTTGATTTAACATGGATTAGATCAATATATCGTAATTTTAGTTATTGCGAAAAATCTACGTTTCAAGATGCTAAAATCGTGCCAAGTACTTATGTTTATTGGCTTTGTGTGAAAATTAATAATGAGTTTTCAATTTATTAAATCCTGAATCATCTATCGTTCTTTAATTATTCTATTTATATGCTTATTGAGTTGATAATCAATAGTTAATTCTGATGCTTTACAGCAAATTAAAATGTAATAATTCTACTGTTTCTTAAATCAATTTTAGAATCATTTTGTAAAATATTATTAATAAATTTGCATCATGTTAATAGAAGTATTCAAATCTAAAATTCATAGGGTAAGAGTCACCGCTTCTGACCTTAATTATATAGGAAGTATTACCATTGACGAAGATCTGATTGATGCAGCGGGATTGGTAGTCGGTGAAAGGGTTTATATAGTAAATGTAAATAACGGTGAACGTTTTGACACCTATATCATCAAAGGTAAGAGAAAGTCCGGTGAGGTTTGTTTAAACGGTCCGGCAGCACGTAAGGTGCAGCGAGATGATATTATCATTGTTATTGCTTACGCTCAGATGACACCTGAAGAGGCAAAAGATTTTCAGCCGAAAATTGTTTTCCCGGATGAAAAAACCAACCTTCTTACCTGATTCATGGAAAAGAAATCATCCAGTCCTTTAAAATCAATACTTACCATTGTTATTTCGCTTGCATTTGCAGGTTTTTTCCTGTGGTTAGCATTAAGGGGTTTTGATTTTCCCAAGATTCAGAAATCTTTGGAAAAAGCCAATTATCTTTGGGTTGCCTTTGCAGCGGTGTTCGGTGTTTTAGCATACTGGTTCAGAGCGGTTCGCTGGAATCTTTTGCTTGAGCCTATGGGATATACCATCTCCAATTCCAATGCATTCTGGACAATCTCGTTTGGTTATTTAATGAATCTGACGATTCCGAGAAGTGGGGAAGTTGCACGTGCCACAGCATTATATGGTGTAGAAAAAGTGCCTGTTGATAAATCTTTCGGAACCATCATTCTGGAAAGAGTTGTAGACCTGGTTTGTATGATGGGTTTTTTGGGGTTGACCTTTATCTTTAAATATGATGCGATTCTGTCATTTTATAAAAATTCTGATATACCATTCAACCAAAATAAAGTTATACTGGTCATTTCGATACTCATTATTGGAGCAGTTTTATTTTTCGTTTTTAAAAAGAAATTGGCAACAGTTCCCATCTTAGGAAAAATCATCGGTTTTATTGATGGTATTTTACAAGGTTTAACATCCATATTTAAATTAAAACATAAGATAAAATTCATTCTATACACATTGGGAATCTGGATCTGTTATTATATGGCAGCATATCTGGTCTGTTTTGCATTACCTGAGACTTCAGGTTTTACCATTGCTGACGGATTTTTTATTATCGTAGTGGGAACTTTAGGAATGATTGTGCCGGCGAGTGGCGGTATCGGAGCATTCAACTTAGCGATGAAATACGGTTTTATGGCACTGTTTATCTCTATGGGAAAAAGTGCGGAATACGGTGGTGAAATAGGATTAACCTATTCATTTATCTCTCTTCCTCTACAAATTGTCATTATGCTGACAACGGGTTTGTTATCTATTCCTATGTTAGCAAAAGCACGGAGTAAAGATGCTTTAGAGACTGATTTTAAATCTGCTTAAAAAAATTCAATAGAAAGTATACTGCCTGGTCCTCTGATCAGGCTTTTTTATATATTTTTTTAATTCTATTATTTGGAAATTTGACAAATCAAAACTATCTTAGACATCAAGTACAAAATTATGGCAATTAACTTACAGAAAGGACAGAGAATTGATATCGGGCTAACCAAAATGACGATTGGTCTCGGTTGGGACCCCAATGAAGGAACGGGTTATGATTTTGATCTTGATGCTTCTGCAATTATGATTGATAATCAAAGAAAACTGGTAAGCGAAGATTATTTTGTGTTTTACAACAATCTGAATTCTCCGGACGGAGCTTTAACCCATACCGGTGATGATCCAAGCGGAAAAAACAGTGATGGCGATGATGACGAAGCTATAATGATTGATCTTGAAAAAGTAGATCATCGGGTTGAAGAAATTCTTTTTGTAGTGACCATCGAAGATTTCGAAAGAAGAAGACAGAATTTCGGGCAGGTCAGAAATTCTTACATCAGGATTGTTGATCAGAATACTAATCAGGAGATTGCAAAGTATGAACTTGACGAAGATTTCTCTATAGAAACGGGAATTGAATTTGGCAGACTGTACAAAAAGGGTGGAAGCTGGAAATTTGAAGCTTCAGGAATTGGTTACCGTGCAGATCTTAGCTTCTTTCTTGAGAAATATTATAAAGGAGAGATCATTAAATAGAATAAAAAGTATGTTGAAAAGCATACTTTTTTAGTTTTGATTTTCCTAAAAGTGAAATTTTCATATTTAACCTCAGTTCGGGATAAAGCTATATAAAACGAAATGCTAAACAAAGATATTAATCACATAATTTTCAAAGATTTAGGATAGATATAGGTGTGGAACTTATCGAGGTAATACAAAATTCTCGTATAACTTTGATAAACGATGTGTCATTGTTTAACTTGAAAGCATTTTAAAAAGTAGTATTTCTTTTTTTTTTCTTTGTGATAAAATAATATTATTTTGAAAATCAATTGTTTAAAAAATTGTTTATAACGAACTCAGGTCATTTATTTAAATTTTCAATTTATACTTCCTTTAAAAATCGCAATTAAAACTAGTACAGTAATAATTAAGCCAATATAAATAAAGCTTGTTCCGCTTTTTTTATAAATCCATGCTTTTTGTTCTTCGATATTTGAAATTGTTTTTTTTGCTTTACCAACAACTCTTAACGACTTTTTTATATACAATACATTGCCTGTAAAACCAACAATAAGAAAAATCATCACGGTAGAAATAATACTACAAATAAAACTGTTATCCTGTCCTATCAATTGAGGCAGAAAAATTTGTTCACCAATGCTTTCTAAGGGGATTAACGAATAAATTATTGCAGCTTCCAAATACATTTTACAATAGAGAAACCAAAATAAAAATAAAGAGCAGTAAAGTTGAATGTTATTTTTTTTCCATGTTAGGATAATTCAAGTTTTTCGAGATAATAATCTTTTTTCTACTGAAAGAAGTTTTCAAAAAGTTCAATATCATTTATCATGATTTTTTAAGGTAATCTAAAGTAGCTTTTTTTTGACGATTTCGATGTTGTTTTAAAGCTAATCTAGATTGTTAACAATTTTTAAAAAAGAAAGTGGCAACCGGAGTTGCCGTTTTCAAAAAAATTAACTTCCACCACCGGCTCTGCTTGATTCCTCAAACTTCACCTGCTTTGTAGCACCTTTCACATTGTTATTTCCAAATTTGTAAGTAACAGAAAGGTACACATTCCGGGTGATGCCTTTAGAGTAATATTCTACATCATAGTTTGGATAATATTCTGTTCCTTTTGAACGGTTGGTGTTGAGTAAATCATTTACATACAGATTGATCATCAGATTTTTCTGCATCAGATTCAGTTTTACGCCCGAATATGCTGAAAAATTACCATTAAAATATGTATTTCCGCTTCTGTTGGGGATATTGCTCCATAATCCGAGCATCAAAGTAACTGTTTTTTCTTTGTTGAGGAAGAAATTATTATCGAGATTAAAATTAGCTCCATATCCTGCAGGTGCTGCTACCGCATCGGCATCATAGGATTTTGATTTAGCGTAAAAGCCATTGATGAAAATATTGGATTCAAGCCATTTCAGTTTATTGTAGTTGTATGAAATATTTATTCCTGCCTGATCTTCATTATAAAAATTCTTTACGATGCTGTATTTCTGTGAACCCTCAACAATCTGAATCCTGTCCGAATTGTCTTTATTATAATTATAATAAGCAGTAATATTAAAATTATTTTTTAAAACATAGCCAAGTTCCAGGTTGTCCGAAAATGTTGGTAACAGATAAGGATTCCCCGTGCTGTATTCAAACTCTGAAATAATATATTTAAAAGGGTTTAAATTTCCAAAATAGGGACGGCTGATTCTTCTTGAGTAGTTGATGGAAAAAGTATTGTTGTCATTCGCTTTATAACTAAGATAAGCGGTCGGGAAAAATTTTCCGTATTTGATATTTGTAGCAACATTGTCATTTACAGAAATCCCTTCCAGATTGGTATATTCATACCGTAATCCTGCTTTTGCATCCCACTGATCATTGATTTTAAAGTTAGTGGAAACATAGGCAGCGTAATTCTGCTCATTATAGAAGAAATCGTTGCTTCTCTCTGTATTCCGGATATTCTGACCGTTTTCAACATCGAAAAAGTTGAAGTAAGAATCATTTTTGATACGGGTGTATTTCAGTCCGGCTTCGGTTTTTATCTTTGTGAAATTCTTTTCCAGGTCTGCCTGTCCTGAATAAATTTTATATTGGCTTACAGGGTTGACAAACGATGCGGTAGTGACGTCTGTAACAGTGCTGTATAAATTTTTAGCGTTTGCATCATTGAACATCACGTTGGCAGAAAGACTCAGTTTACTTCCCATTGTATCCAGTTTTACATCGTAAAATGCTGAAGCATTATGCACTTTTCTGACGTTTCTGTTTTCAGAATCAGAATAAAATTCCTGAGGAGTATTTTCAGACTGTCTTCTCGTGTAATTCTGGGCTCTCTCGATCGGATTGCTGTAGGAATAATTATAATTAATCCCCATCAGGTTTTTATCATTGATCTTGTATTCTCCTTTAATGTTTCCTCCTTTGTACCGGTAATTATTTGAACTGTTACTGTCGGTATTCCAGAAGTCAGTGTTGCCTTTTCCTGTAAGATAATTGTAAGACCTCTGTTCCCAATAATTGTCACCTAATGAAAGGTTGGTCGTAACAGATAGTTTTTCACCCTGATAATTGAAACTTACTCCGCTTCTTGTGGAAACGGCAGGTCGTTTCCAATAATAACTTCCGGAAGTTTGCAGAGATCCGTTCCATCCAAGGCTTGTGTTCTTTTTTAATATGATGTTGATCAATCCGCTTTTCCCTTCGGCCTCATACTTTGCAGGCGGGGTAGTGATCACTTCAATTTTAGCAATATCATCTGAGCGTAGAGTTTTAAGATAATTGATCATTTCCTGACCGGATAAATTAAGCAGTCTGTCATTGACCATGATGGCAACATTACTTTTCCCTGCAATGGAAATCGCATCATCAGTCGCACGTACCATAGGTGTTTTGGCTAAAGCTTCAACGGCGTCAATTCCCTGTGAAGCGACAGAATTTTCTACATTGAAAACCAGCCTGTCAACTTTTCTCTCAAAGAGCTTTTTCTTTACAGTCATTGTTACACCTTCAATTTTTTGCTCTGAAGCTGCTTTTTCATCTTTGATTTCAATGTCTTTAAGAATATTTCCTTTTACGGTAATGTTCTCCTTATTGGTGGTAATGCCATCCTTAATGATTTGAAGATCATAATTACCATCTTCTTTCAGGTTAATTTTAAACTTTCCTTGTTCATCGGTAATTGCTGAGAATTTTGAATTTTCTTTGGTTACTAGGATTTCAGTATCGGCAGAGGGTTGGTGTGATCTATTGGTGACAGTTCCTTCAATACTTTGTGCAGACAGAAATGCTGATGAGGCAAGAGCAAAAAGCAGAATGATTTTTTTATTCATGTATATTATTTACTTTGTAGACAGTTTTCAAAGTGAAAATATTACATCATGATGGGAGATAATTATTAAGTATTTGATTTTGTGAGTGATTTTTTTTACGGGATCTATTACAAGTGTCACATTTGATTATAGAACAAAATCAGAATTTCCGGTCTGTTTATATGCCTTTGCTATTTTTCAGCCTATCTGTAAAAGTGGATTTGCAGAATAGAGTTAAGTTTATGGCAAGCATTTGTTAAATTTTAAAATCTGAATATTAGATGCATCCAATTATTTGGATTTTTTCACAGCACGAATCAGTTGATCATTTCTTTTCTCTGCTCTGGCATTCTGCAGGGAAAGAGCAGCCCATATTGCAGCAGGAATCCAGCCGAGAACAGTAATCTGTAAAAGAAAACAGATGATTCCGGTAATAATTTTACCTCTGACAATGAATGATAAAAATGGTAAAAGAATGGCGAGCAGCATGTTAATATAGTTTTTTATAAAAGTAATCATAAAAATCAAAACCAAAACCAAAACCATTGAGAATAATTACAATTATCTATTTCCAGGATAAAAAGCAAGGTTTACTATCTGTAAATAACTCAAATAATTCTCAATGGTTCAAATATAGATGGAGTAAAGTCTATCCGAATGCTCTTTTCAACAGGCTCTCTATTTTCGGTTCGCTTCCCCTGAAATTCTGATACAATTCCATTGGGTCTTTTGTACCGCCGGAAGAAAGTAATATTTTGAATTTTGCCGCAGTTTCAGGATTGAAAATTCCGGTTTCTCTAAAATATTGGAATGCATCAGCATCCAAAACTTCTGCCCATTTATAAGAATAGTATCCCGCAGAATAGCCACCCTGAAAAATATGAGAAAAACTCGGACTCATCGCTGTTTCAGAATTTGAAGGATACAATTGTGTAGCTTTTGTGTAATCGTCTTCAAACTCCTTTACACTTTTGCTATCCAATTCTCCGGCTTTCGTATGATAGTTCATATCTAAAATTCCAAAACCAAGCTGTCGCATTGTCTGATAACCTTCCATGAAATTTTTAGACTGTGCAATTTTTTCGATTTTTTCGTCCGGTAAAATTTCACCGGTTTTATAATGTTTGGCAAAAGTTTTCAGAAATTCAGGCTCATAACAGAAATTTTCCAGAAATTGGGAAGGCAATTCCACAAAATCCCATTTTACAGAAGTTCCCGAAAGATTTGGATACTCTGTATTAGCCAGCATTCCATGAAGTGCATGACCAAATTCGTGGAACAGAGTAGTCACTTCCTGAAAGGTTAATAAACTCGGCGTCTCATTGGTAGGCTTGCTGAAATTACATACAATTGAAATGTGAGGACGGGAATTTTCATTATTTTTTTGATACTGATTTTTATAGCTTGTCATCCAGGCTCCGGCTCGTTTGCCTTTTCTCGGGAAATAGTCGACATATAATAAAGATTTATATTCGCCATTTTCTTTTACTTCATAAACTTTTACATCTTCATGATATTTCGGGATATCAGTTCTTTCCTCAAAAGTTAGTCCAAAAAGCTGTTTTGATAATCCGAAAACTGCTTCCTGAACCTGATCTAACGGGAAATAAGGTTTTAATTCTTCATCATTAAGGTCGTATTTCGCTTTACGCAGTTTTTCTGCATAATAAGCATGATCGTAACTCTGCATCTCATCAATTCCGTCGGCTTTTGCCAAAGATTTCAGATCTTCGATCTCCTTTTCAGCATATGGTTTTGCTTTTATTAAAAGTTCATTTAAAAAATCCAGAACTTTGGTGGGAGATTTTGCCATTCTCTCTTCCAAAACATAATCTGCATAATTCGCATATCCTAAAAGTTCGGCTTTCTGCTGTTTCAGATTGAGAAGTTCTTTGATGAGGTTCTGATTGTCAAACTCACTACCGTCAAAAGATTTCTTACCGTTGGCTAATGCCAGTTCTTTACGTAGTTCACGGTTTTCTGCATAGGTCAGAAAAGGTATATAACTGGGATATTGCAGAGTAACTACCCATCCATCAAGATTTCTTTCTTTAGCTTCTTCAGCATATTGACCGATAATAGCTTCCGGAATTCCTTCCAAATCTTCTCTGTTTGTGATATGCTTAAAATAATGATTAGTAGAAGCTAAAACATTCTGCCCGAACTGAAGAGATTTTAAAGACAGATCCATGCTGATTTTCTTTAATTTTTCTTTTTCCTCTTCATTTAAAAGGGCACCGCTTCTTACAAAGCCTTTATAGGTCTCATTCAAAAGCATTTGCTGTTCTTCGCTCAGATTGTATTGATTTTTAGTGTCAAAAACTTTTTTTATTTTATTAAATAAAGCTTCATTCTGAGAAATTTTAGAAGAGTATTCCGTTAAGATAGGTGAAACTTCCTGTGCAATTTTTTGTAATTCATCACTCGTTTCTGCAGAATTTAGATTGAAAAAGATACTCGAGGCTCTGTCAAGTTGTTCTCCTGAGTAGGCTAGCGCTTCGATTGTATTTTTAAAAGAAGGCTCTTCAGAATTATTAACGATCGAATCGATTTCTTCTTCTGATTCCTGAATTAATGCTTTAAAAGCAGGCAGATAATCTTCATTTTTAATCTGATCAAAAGGTGCAGATTGGTATGGTGTGTTAAATTTTTCTATTAGAATATTCATTGACGTATTTTTAATTGATGTAAATTTAATTAATTTGAATCAGATAGGTTTTGCGCAAAAACAATGCCCGGAGCTCAGTTTGTGACAAAAATACCTTTGATTAATAATCTTGTCATAAGCCAAGAAGAGATTTCAGTAGATTGTGTAATTTTGATTTCAGGATGTCCACAAGTCATTAATATTATTCCATGACAAAAATGAAACTGTGAAATCTATTTATGAAATGGAATTATTGTTCAATTCCTCAAACAACCTAATATAATACATTATGAAAACAATTTTAAAAATTATCGTAGTACTCATCCTGCTTGTAGTTTTATACAGCATTTTTGCGATGCTGACCTTCAGTAAAGTTTATCATTACGAAAAATCTATAGTGATCAATGCCCCCAAAGAAAAAGTCTGGTCACATATAAGCTCCATGAGAGCTTTTAATGTCTGGAATCCGTTTGCTAAAGCTGATAAAAATATAGTCATTACCTATAAAGGTAAAGAAGGAAAAATTGGAGATGGTTATTATTGGAAAGGTAATAGTGACGTAGGAGAAGGTGAACAGGAAATAGTTGCTGTAATTCCCTATGAAAAAGTAACAAGCAGACTGCATTTTATTAAACCATGGGAAGGCAAAGCAACTTCGAATCTTATGATTTTTCCTGAGGGAAACAAAACAAAAGTAACATGGACAATTACTAATGAACTTACTCCTGTAATGAAGCCCATGAAACCTTTTATGGATATGCAGATGGGTAAAATGTTTGATCAGGGATTTGAGAATTTAAAGATAATATTGAAGCCATAAATTATCTGCCTTGCCAATTTGGCAAGGTTTTTATATAAAAAATATTATCTTTATAGTAAAGATTACGCTACATGGAGAAGATAGTATTTGAGAAAAATAATATAAGGAATTATGTGAAAACAGTAATTTCCGGAAAAATAGAAAAACTTAAAAACTTTATAGAATTTACTCTGGAAGCAAGCCGTGATATTAAAAAGACTCCAAAATACGACAGTATGCGTGAAGAAATGCAGGAGGAGATCTACCAGATGCAGAGACAGCTCGCTGCGTTAAATGATCTGAACAGGAATATGGCAAGAGTACTTCCGGCAGCTACTGAAAGAATACAGTTGGGATCATTGGTGATTACAAATAAGGCAAGATTTTATATCTCTGTTTCTTTAGGAGAGTTTTTTTTTGAAGGTGATCGCTTTTATGCCATTTCTGCTGAAAGTCCGATGGCTAAAAAAATGATGGGCATGCAGTCTGGATTTTCATTTACCTTAAACAATATTCATCAGGAAATTATTGAGGTCCTATAGATTCCATAGAAGAAGCAAATGAGATTACAAAAAAAGGAACTTCAAATGAAAATGGATAAGTGCATTTAAAATATAAAAAGTAAATAAAGAAATTCAGGATAGCCAGGAAGTGGTTCAACAAATACAGCCACGGCTGAAACTCATAGAATAAATATTTTCATTATCTCATAATCATAATCCAGCCACGAAGTGGCTGAACAACAGTAAAAGAAGGTGAAACCCCTTGGAAACAGAATAGAAACTCAAGGGATACAATACATAATACATCGTTCCATACTATTCCAGACAGGGTGGCTGAAAATAACGGCCACAGGCAAGCTCCGTGAAATAAAATGAATATTTTCATTATCACATAATCATAATCATAATCCAGCCACAAAGTGGCTGAACAACAGTAACCGAGGGTGAAACCCATGGAGTATAAAATGAACCCGGTGGCATACTATACATAATACATCGTTCCATACTATTCCAGACAGAGTGGCTGAGCAGCAATGGCCGGGGATAAAAAATGTGGAATGAAATGCCCTGTTTTTTGTATTTTTGTTTTATGAATAAAGCAGAAGTTTTAAAAGAAATCATAGAGCAGAGAAGAAGCATTTTTCCAAAAGATTATGCTGAAACAGAAATCTCAGAGGAAATTATTGAAGAAATATTACATTCAGCGACATTAGCTCCCAATCACAAGAGGACAAAACCTTGGCGTTTTAAAATTTTTAGGGGTGAAGAGAAAGCGAAATTAGCTTTGGAACTGCAGGAGATTTATAAGTCAACGCAGGCTCCACAGGTTTTTATGGAGAAAAAATATCAGGACATTGGTTTTAAGATCAATAAATCAGATGCGGTAATCTCTATCGTTGTCAATTTCAGCGGAATGGTGCCTGAGTGGGAAGAAATTGCTGCTGTTTCTATGGCGGTTCAAAATATGTATCTTACCTGTACTGCAAATGCTGTGGGATGTTACTGGAGTTCACCCAAACTTGTGGACAACTTGAAAAATTCTTTGACGATTGAGGAAAACCAAAAATGTCTGGGGCTTTTTTATATGGGAAATATTGATTAATCTTAAATGCTTTAATTTATCAATCTGGAGCTATTTAAGCTGTGGGTTTCTATGACTTCAAAAATGAAGAATCGGAAGATCATGGGGATTGAATAAAAAATAGTAACATTGAACTCAATACTTTGAACTTTTTTACTATCTTTGCACACTTAAATATTTAATCGGGACGAGTTCCCTTAAAATTCATACATTATGTCAGTAAAAATCAGATTACAAAGACACGGATCAAAAGGAAGACCTTTTTTCCACATCGTGGTTGCAGATGCAAGAGCTAGAAGAGATGGTAGATTCATCGAAAAGCTAGGTACTTACAACCCAATTACTAACCCTGCGACTATCGATTTGAACGTTGACTCTGCTGTAAAGTGGTTAAACAACGGAGCTCAACCAACTGATACTGCAAGAGCTATTCTTTCTTATAAAGGTGTACTTTACAAAAAACACTTACAAGGTGGTGTTGCTAAAGGTGCATTTGATGAGGCTGAAGCTGAAAAAAGATTCGGTGCTTGGTTAGAATCTAAAGAACAAAAAGTACAAGGTAAAGTAGAAGGTTTAACAAAGGCTCAGGCTGATGCTAAAAAAGCTGCTTTTGATGCTGAAACTAAAGTAAACGAAGCTAGAGTTGCTGCTGCAGCTAAAGTAGAAGCTGATGCTAAAGCTGCTGAGGAAGCTGCTAACGCACCTGCTGAAGAAGTTGCTGCTGATACTGCTGAAGGAGAAGCTCCTGCTGCCGGAACTGAAGAAAACACTGAAGCTTAAAAACAAAAACCGGTATGCGTAAAGAAGATTGCTATTTTTTAGGAAAAATCACACGCAGACACGGCCTTGCGGGAAATGTTATTCTTAAACTGGATACCGATCAACCCGAGCTTTATAATAAACTGGAATCAATATTCGTTGAAGTCAACGGATTATTGGTTCCTTTTTTTATTGAAAAATTATCTTGGAGCAAACTCGATGCTCTGAATCTTGCTTTTAAAAACTCATCTGAAGCTTTAGTTGACCAGTCTTTGAATAAAGATGTTTATCTGCCGCTTACCAGCTTACCGAAACTGACCGGAAATCAATTCTATTACCATGAAGTAATTGGTTTTGAAATTATGGATCAGGATAATAAAGACTGCGGCGTTATACGTTCTGTAAATGATCAGACAGCTCAAAATTATTTCGTTACGAATCTGTATGGTAAAGAAGTTGTCGTACCGATGGTTAAGGAGTGGATTATTGAAGTAAACCGTGAAGAAAGATTTATCAAAATGAATGTTCCTGAAGGTTTGATCGATGTTTTTCTGGTTCCTTCAAAAAAAGATGAGTAATCGAATCTGATCAACTTTCATAAAAAGCGCTTTTTAAGTCCTCATTTCTTATTCATCAGCTTATACGAAAACTTTAGATTCTGTAAATGCTGCTTCATTATCGTCATTTATATTATTTTGCTAATATCTATCGGCGATCTGTTACTATTTTCTGAATTATTTTTGAGTAAAACCCGCCCTGAAATCTAATTAATCCTTTAGAATGTCAGATATTGGGTAAAGGCTGAACAGACTGCGATAATTTCCTTATATCACAACTGTCTATATTAATATATTGCTGTTCTTGTTTTTTATTGGCAATATCAATTGATCCGAGCCAGGTATCATTCATTTTTACAAAAGCAACAGGATTTTCAACACAGCTTATCACTACTGTATTCATTTTCGCTGCTAAATGTTTCGATTTCGTACAAGCGATTCAATAATTTTTTGAGCCTGCCGTAATGCAATATTCATATTATCTGATTTAGTATTGAATCCAATCTATAATCCATACCGATCAATAATTTGTCTAAGCAGTACATGAATTTATTATATAGTAATGGATATTGTCGCTTTGGTACTAACTTTTTAGCTTCTCCGCCAAATCATCAATCTGCCTGTCCATTCTATTGAAGAAAATTTTACGCTCTCGGTTTCCGGATGTGTTCAGTGATTTTGAATTTTTTATTTCATGTTCAAAGTAGGTCAACGTGTCATTACAGGTATTTTCATCGTTGGTCATCATATATCCAAACATGTTAAAAGGAATGAAAAATGAAGATTGAAAATCATTTTTAAAAAGTATATTATTGCTTAGAATTACAAGATCGTTAACATAAAAATTAAAGTCAGGATTGTGCTGAATTTTATGTTCAATATTTTTCAGGACATTTCTCACCTCCTCTAAGATCAATAAGATATCTTTATATTTCAACAGTCCCATTTCAGAATAAAAAGAAATTTGCATCAGAATACTCATGATTGTTGTATCATTCCATATCTCTGTTACATTTTGATTTTCATATAAATCTTTCAGCATTTCATTTTTAGAAGAATGGTAGGGAAGATCAAAATCTTCAAATGAACATAAAAATTTATCTTCATTCAGCAGATTCATCCAGACATAAAATTTAAAACGGGAGAGGATCGTGTTCGAGATTGTATAAAAGAAAGGGATGTCTTTCGCAGAATAATAGACTTTTGAACGCTTGGTATTTTGAAAAACATCAAGGATCTGCAAAGAGCTTTCAAAGAAATTCAGTAAATCTTCCTGCGTTTTCACGGGTTGGGTTCTTTTGACTACCAATTGGTTGGCAGTTCCCAAAAATTGGTCAATTGAAATCTGATAGTATTTTGCCAATTCTACTGCTTCTTCAAAACTGAACTTTGCTTTCATCGATGTACGTCTGTGTGCCGCATCATAACTCATGTTGAGAATATTGGCAATCTCATCATTCAGAGATTTGTTGCCAATTTTCTTTCTGATCTGTTTCAGTAAAATTTCTTGGTTCATGGTATTTGCGATTTTCACAAATGTATCAATTTATTTTAATTTTTTTTCGCATTCATGATCAAGGTTTTCGAAAGTAGCTTTGAAGTATAATTTAAAATTTAAAACGATGAAGAAATTAATTATTTACATAAGTATTCTAATCAGTACTGTAAATTGTGCAGGTTTTAAGAACATTGAACCAAATGGTTTGCATTTTAGTAAGAATAAAATTGAAAGTATCAACGGAATTTACAGTAATCAGCCGTCTTCCGGAAATGGTTCTTACGTAAAAACATTAACTGATATTCTTGATCGGAATATTGATATGTTTAATTGGAAGGAAAAGTACAATGGAAAAAATATAGATGTGAGGTTGGAGATAATAAAAAAAAATAAATTAAATGTTAAAATATTTGAATATGAAAAACTGATGTTTAATAAAAATTTTAATGTTAAACAGAAAAAAGACGGTTTTATATATTTAAGAGAAAAAAGATTTATGTTAGATGGAATTCCGCTGATTTTTGGTGGTTGGAATATTCAAAAATCACGTCTCATCATAGATGATAACAAAAATCTTCATATTCAGACCAATTACTTTTTTTGTAATGGCCTTTTAGTAGTGATAAGCGACTGGAAAACAGATCATTATAATTTCACTTTTGAAAAGAAGTAGGTCATGAAGAACATACCCTATCTATTAATAGCAATCCGTTTTCTTTTTGCTCCAATTATTTTCTTTCTGGCTTATTTGAGTGGCGAAGAATCACGATTTATAATTCTGACTTTAATGTTCATCGGACTGCTCACGGATATTTTCGATGGAATCATTGCGCGGAAAGTCGGAGTGTCCTCAGAAAAATTAAGGAGACTTGACAGTCAGGTAGATTTAGTTTTTTGGCTCTCATTAGGATTCGCAGCCTATTTTATCAATCCGGAAATCATCAAAAGCCATTGGGGAAGTATTGTACTTGTTTTCATTATGGAAGCCCTTTGTTATCTCGTTAGTCTGGTGAAATTTAAAAAAGAAACCTGCACCCATGCATTCCTTTCAAAAATGTGGGGGTTGAGTTTACTCATTTCTTTTGTGTATTTAATAGGATTTCAGCAGGCAGGCTGGGCATTTTATCTCGCTATTGTACTGGGGATTGTTTCTCATATTGATGTTATTCTGATTATTCTGATTCTTCCGAAATGGCAGTATGATGTTCCCAGTTTCTATCATGCCTTTAAAATCCGAAAAGGGATACAAAGGAAAAAGTCGATATTTTTTAATTAAAAAAATAAGTTTTCTTTTTGAAATATAAATGTTAATTGAAATCCAAACGATAACAACAAAAAGTTCCTCTGTTTTTTGTAAATTTGCAAACATTAATTTTTATATAAAAATTTATCAATCAACAAATGAAAAAGCAGACGATTAAAGAAGTCCTACAGGATTACAAAAAAGTATTACATCATGACATTACAGTTTACGGTTGGGTAAGAACCTTCCGTGCAAATCGCTTCATTGCGCTTAATGATGGTTCTACAATTAATAATTTGCAGGTAGTTGTTGATTTCGAAAATTTCGACGCTGAGATTATCAGCAGAATAAGCACCGCATCATCTCTTAAAGTGATAGGGGAAGTAGTGGAAAGCCAGGGAGCAGGACAGGCTGTGGAAATTATTGCTAAGAAGATCATCATCTTAGGTGATAATTTTACAGAGGAAAGAGATAAAACAATTCTTCAGCCCAAAAAACATTCTTTGGAAGTACTGAGAGAGCAGGCTCATCTGAGATTCAGAACCAACTTGTTCGGTGCAGTTTTCAGAGTACGTCATGCCGTGAGTTTTGCTATTCACTCTTTCTTTAACCAAAACCAATTCTTCTATATTAATACTCCAATTGTAACAGGAGCTGATGCAGAAGGAGCAGGCGAAATGTTTGGAGTAACCAACTTTGATTTAAACAGTATTCCAAGAGACGAACAGGGGGATATTGATTTTTCTCAGGATTTCTTTGGCAAAAAAACAAACTTAACAGTTTCCGGACAGCTTGAAGGTGAAACTGCTGCTATGGGATTAGGAAGGATCTATACTTTCGGACCTACATTCCGTGCAGAAAATTCAAATACGACCCGTCACCTTGCAGAATTTTGGATGATCGAGCCCGAAGTTGCTTTCAACAACCTTGAAGATAACATTGATTTGGCAGAAGATTTCTTAAAATATGTGATTCAGTATGTTTTAGATAACTGTAAAGATGATCTTGATTTCTTAGATAAACGTTTTGAAGAAGAGCAAAAATCAAAACCGGAAAAAGACAGGGCAAAAGAAGGTTTGATTGAAAAACTTCAGAATGTTATAGCTAAACGTTTCAAGCGAGTAAGCTATACAGAAGCTATTGAGATCTTAATGAACTCAAAAGAAAACAAAAAAGGAAAATTCCAATATCCGGTTGAAAGCTGGGGCACGGACCTTCAGTCTGAGCACGAAAGGTTTTTGGTAGAGAAGCATTTTGAATGTCCTGTAGTTTTATTTGATTATCCTAAAGAGATCAAAGCCTTCTACATGAAGCTGAATGATGATAATAAAACCGTTGCTGCTATGGATGTACTCTTCCCTGGAATTGGTGAAATTATCGGCGGATCAGAAAGAGAAGCACGATTAGACGTTCTGAAAACTAAGATGGCAGAGATGCATGTAGACGAGCACGAGCTTTGGTGGTATATGGATACCAGAAAATTCGGTTCGGTTCCTCACGCAGGTTTTGGACTTGGTTTAGAAAGGCTCGTTCTTTTCGTAACGGGTATGACAAATATTCGTGACGTCATTCCTTTTCCAAGAACTCCTAAGAGTGCAGAATTTTAATCAACAGCATATATATAGAATACCTCTGAAAATTCAGAGGTGTTTTTTTTGATAATATAAAGTATAATTCTTTAGGTACAATTCAAAAATGTGCTGTTATTTTATTTCAGGAGCTGGTTCCAGCTTTCACTACTCGCTTTTTTGCGCCTGATTTATTCCCTTGATGCAAAAAGAGCTCAGACATGCCGTTCAATCCGGGCTAAACTATTGTTGCTTCAATACTGCTTCACAGAAAAGTATATGCACGTCTGTAGAGTTTGAAAAATCATTCCTCGTCTAATTACATTATTTTCAATATTAGTTTGAATTATTGTCAAATTATTCAAAATTGATTTGTTAGAGATAATTATTCTCTGTTTAAGTCTTGTTGGCAAGAATTTTGTATAAATCAATGTCATATATTTATACAGATGTTCACTGATCAGCAAAAAAAAATCTGATCATTGTGGATAACTCTGGAAATTGGTTTAATGCCTGTTAAACCAGTATTTTACTTTAATACTTTTCCACAATCAAAATAATCGACTATTAAATATTTGTTTCGTTTAGGTTTGTGTTCTATCTTTGCCCCACTGAAAAACGAGAGTTATTCGGTAGCGCAGGAGAGCTTTAGGGCGGTTAATTTA
>NZ_JBXUGI010000022.1:0-61115 GCF_057180465.1 Chryseobacterium sp. HNCC26DJ238 | reverse complement strand
GCTGCGCAAAGTTTATAACTTTGCGCAAATAAAGAAAAACCCATCGCAATTGCGATGGGTTTTTGTGTTATATAGCAGCTACATTTTTATTAAAGAAGTCTTTAAATTTTTGGCGGTAAGCATTTCATCAGTCAGCTTTGGTTTAAACTATCTGTACCGTGCTGACGGAGTAAAAGTCAGCAAGACCTACAGCACGGGAGGCGGAAAAGGCCAGTCCAAATCTTATCAATATACAGACTACCTGGATGGTTTTCAGTACAACTACAGTGAGACGGTTGCTCCGTGTCCCTGATTCATGACCAGTGTAGCGTATGAAGAACAAGCCTTTAAAGAACCGGCTATTATTCCCGGTACAATTCCTATGGCATGGAGTCTGGATTTTGTTCCTACTTCAGAAGGACATTTCAGTTTTACAGAAAATCGCTACATTTACCAATACAGGGATCACCTTGGAAATGCGAGGGTCAGTTATGTTAAAAAAACTGACGGAACTGTAGAAATTACAGATACGAATGATTATTACGCTTTTGGACTCAATCACATAGGGGATGTTTAATAAAGGTTATTTGGGAAGCTATTACAACTATAAGTACAATGGCAAGGAAATTCAGGAGACCGGAATGTATGATTATGGCGCGAGATTCTATATGGGAGATATAGGTCGTTGGATAAGCCCAGACCCATTAGGCGAAGAGTTTCCGGGATGGTCTCCATACAATTACGCATTTGATAATCCTATCAGATTTATAGACCCTGATGGTAATGCTCCGAGCGACATTGTATTTATAAATAATCGAGGTGTTGAAGTTCATAGAATAAAGAGTGATACACAATTTAAGACTTATATCCAAGCAACAACAAACGCCAGTAGTAATCCTGCAAAAAGCACAGCTGGTTGGAAACAAGTTCCAATGCCAAATATTATCCAAAATAAAGGAGGAGAAGATGTTTCTGGGTCAGCTTATCAAGGAAATGATTATCAAATTGCCGCACGTACAGGATATTTTAATCAGGCTAAAAACTCGGGACAATTGGGTTTAGTAACAGAAGGTGCTAATCCCATTCCTAAAGACGCAATAAAAGGAATTCCTGATTTAGACCCTACTTTGGTTAAGGCAATTACAATTCAAGAATCTAATGCAGGAACATCAGGTATAACTGATATAATGCAAGCGAATGTACCTGGAGATTGGTCTAAAATGAAAAGTGAATACGGATTAACTAAAGGAGCTAAAACTGATGAGTCAACTTCATTATTTGCAGGAACAAGAATTTTAGGAACTAAAGGTTTTAAAGGAGGTGTTTCTTATGACTCAAAAACAGGAAAATCCACCTATAAATTCCAAGGTTGGGCAAAAGCTGTAGAAGGGTATAATGGAGGTGGTACCGCCGGTTATCAAAAAAGAGTATTACAAATGCAACAAGAATCTAAAAAACCTGAATCTTCAGATTATTAAAATATGAAAAATTTTATTTTGAGTTTATTTATATTTTTATTTACAAATTGTAATAAACCTGATTTACAGCGAAATGACAAAGATAGAACTACTGAAACAAAGCTAGATTACTATGAGCGTTGTAGACTATTAGTTTTAGAACAAAATATTCCCAATCAAGATTTTGGATTTACAAAAAAAGGAAAAGATATTGATGAACAAGTAATTAAATATTTGGGGAATATTATTACTTCCAAGAAAGATACTCTCAAAATTTTAAACTCTGTTCATTATACAGGTATTTATGAGGATTCAAAAAGAGGTAACGGACAAGTATATATTTATAACTCTCTCAATAAACTTCTAGGTTTTTATAATTTAGGTTCTGCGTCCGCAGTTCCTAATAGTATTGATAATAAGGGTTTTATTTTCAAATACAATAATGAGAATTGTAATCAAACTACCAAAATCAGCTTAAAAGATAGTATTCCTAAACAAATGTTTGTACATTGTACAAAAGAAGGCGGAGATATATATAATTTAGAAACTGCTTATCAATGAACAAAAGCCACTAATTGAGTGGCTTTCTTGTTTTTATTTTTCAAACTGTTTATCTACGAGGTCGAGGAAATTGGAGCCGGAGGAACTGGACTAGTCGCTTCTGGAGTTGTATCATCAACAGGAGTTGGATCTATTGCTGGAGGGCCAGGAGCTTTAGTAAGCGGAGGATTGATTCTTACTGGAACGGTAAAAATGGGTCTTGGAGGTGTAATGCTGTATAATTCTTCGCAAAATTTAAAGAATACAAAACATACTGATAATAGGCATGTTGATAGAGCAAAATATCCTGAGAAAAGTAAATATTCAAAACCTGCACAAAAAGAAAAGCTTCAGCAGAGAACAGTTAAAAACCCCGACAAAGTAACCGAACAGGGAAAGAGAACAAAATACGAAAAAACATTTAAGAGAGTCATTGGTACAAAAGGAGAAACTTCTCATAGAGTAATTGTAGATAAAAAGAAAGGAAAAATTGTAACTTCATTTCCTCAAAAAGCAAATTAATATGTCAGTTAATTTTTCAGATATAGATAACAAAAACCAGATTTTATTTAATATTTCTGATTCTGAATTTTCAAAATTTGAAAATATTATTAAAATTTTCAATAAGAAACATGATAATCTGTTTGATATATATGGCGATTTTAGATTATACCAAAACCATATTAATTATCTGATTGAATTATTAGAGCAACAAAATGTTAAAGAAGATTTATTTTATAGATTTTTATTAATGGCAAGAAATAATAATAAAACATTATTAGTAATTGGAAACTAAAAGAATTGAAACAGGTCAGATTTGGTCTTTAAATGATGATGAAAATGGAAAAGCATTTGTTATTGATATAGATAATGATCTCAATGTACATTTTGCCTATATAAAAGATGATGATGTAATTATTTATCATATTCCGATAAAATATTCTTTCTTTCTTAATTCAATTACTCAGCATATTGGTAATAATGACGTTTTGGAGGATTTTTTGGAAGCAAAAAAAGTATGGGAAGAGTATTCAGGAGGAGTATGGGAGCTAAAGGTCAAAGAGATTTTGGAAATAACTTTAAATGATAACTAATCCTTTGCTCCCACACGATTGTATCGTGTGACAAGTAATAAAAACCTACCGCAATGCGGTGGGTTTTTGTTGTTTTATGGATTTACCAATTTTCTACGAGTAAGCTTGCTTGGCTTTAAAATCTCTTATCAAAGCATCAATAACCAAATAAATCTGTTCTTTAGGGTTAGAGAAAATGTACAACGAGAATTACAACCTTAAACTATGAAAAATTTTATTTTACTAATTTTTGTACTAATAATGAGTGGATGCAAAAATAATATTCGAGGTCAGGCAAATAATAATTTGTACCAACAGATCATAAAGGCATTTATTGAAAATAGAAATTCTGAAAAAGAAATCAATAAAGAAGAAAATATACTTGTAATTGGAGCTAATAAGAGTAGTGATATGGTAAATGCTTATTGGTTGGATATTTCTTTTGTTAATCCCAAATTATTATATGATTTTAAATATACAAATGTATATGAAATAGATGGCTACAAATTAATAATCGACGAATCATTGGATAAAGCAAATGATTTAAAGGAGTCTTTTACTAAGACAAAATATGAAAATTTTAACTTAGCAAAAGACATCATAGATTATGATTCTAAATATTGGCTTTTCACATTTAATTTCAAAGATGAAATTATTCGCATATCTCCACAGCAAAAATCAAAAAATATAAAGGATTTACTTATAAAAAAAGGAGTAAAATTTAGCACAGAATTTCATGACTTAGAATAACTCTCTTTAAAGATTTTTTAAGGTTAATTCAGAAAACTGATTCAGCAAGGACTGAGAAATCAAGAAAATTTAGATAATAAAGTATATATTTTTAATGTTTATAAGCTCGCTTATATTGATTGCTTGTAATAAAAATGAAAAATCTTTAAAAACTAAAAAGATATTTTTAGTAATGAACACTTTTCTATTCCTACGAATCTAAAGACATTAAGAAACATGAAAAAAGAAATTTCAAATAATTCATTAACTAAAATTACGTAGCTGCGGCTAAGGAGGCAAGTGCAAAAAAATACAAAGTAATTGGTCAATCTTGTGCATGTGTAATGTTAGATGCTCTTAATGAAATTGTAGATATAAGATCCAATAATGCATGGTATATTCCTAAATTTATAGATCCGGCTCCCAATATTATCTTAATAAAGAAAAAGGTGGAGGAATCAACTTTTTAAATAGATTCCTTCTTCCTGCCGATAAAGAAATACAAGTACGTAAAGTTGGAAAACTTGAAGTTGGTCCTCTTATTCCCGAAGGTGTGGACAACAATAAAACTCAGTAGTTATGAAAAAAAGAGCTTTTAATTTTATAGGTATCATTATACTTGGTATATTCTTTTACTATACATTCGGTGTTTTTTCTTCAGCTGTAGGTTGGTATGGTTACCAAAAATGGAAATATAGAGGTGGTACTACAACAATTAAAGAATCAAAACAAAGGAAAGTTTTTGTAAAAGAATTGAATTATAAAATCGTTGATTCTGCAAATTTGAAAAGTTTCTATTTTAAACCTTACATTGAAAAAGGATTTAGATATGGTTATCATTCTATGGAAGATACGAGAATAGATAATTTTTCATACTATCCTTATAATTTAAGTTATGAAAGAAATATAAAAGATTCTATTGTGTTGAATATTTTTCCAGAGGATAAAAAAAAATTAGATAGCTCCGATATAGTATGGGGGTATTTAAAAAAATCATCTTTACAAGACACTATTAGAATTGAAATAGAAGGAATGGGAAAGCAGAAAGGAATAATAAAGGTATGGTAAATAATCTTTACTCCTGCTGGTAATGTTGTAGGATGTTGTGCAGAATTTCAAGCAGGAAATAATTTATTATTGAATAATCCTTTGGCTACTCTTTCACAAATTAACTTTACAGGAGCAATTAGACCAAGAACAGGTCAAACAATACCAATGTGTGAAAACTGGAAAACAACTTTTGGAAAATAATATATGTATACAGAAATAGAACAACAAAATTTAGATATAGATTGGTTTTTCACAGATAATAATGAAATTGCTTTTGTCGCATCGGCAGGAGGCAAACTTCCTGAAACAGTAGCAAATTTGGAAGATCAAAATGAGGTACTGTCTTCTTACTTTAGGAATTTACCTGAAATGTCAGAGATTATTATTAATCCTCAGTTAAAACATATCATACCTGATGCAAATGAAGCCTATTTATCAGATTTTATAAATATGGCTAAGAAAGGAGTTTATGCTTTTGATAAAACTGTTTTAAATAATTTTTTCGATTCTAATTATCACTTAGTAGCTAATCCTAAAACTCCTTTAAAATTAGAAGATTTATCACAAGATATATTGGAAATTATCTTAAAAACGCAATTAAATGAAAATCTTAAAAATACAAAAAAAATTGATATTTTAAAATTCAATAAGTAACTCCTTTGAGCGAAGAGTTTGATGATCTTTCTCCATATAATTATGCGTTTAACAATCCTATTAGATTTATTGATCCTGATGGTAGACAAGGAACAGATTGGTTTAAAGACAAACAAGGAGATTATATTGTAATTTGCTTTGGTTACCATAATGGGGAGAATTGTTGTAAAAAGATTATAGAATAAAAAACCATTGAGCAAAGTCCCAACTAGTGCGAGCGTCCTGCTCATGGAAAAGCATTTATGGATATAATGTCAAATCATAAAGAAGGAGAAAAAGTAATAATTTATGGATATAGTTTAGGAGGTGTAGGAGCAACTCAATTAACAAAAATGTTAGATCCCAAAGACATCAAAGTAAATTTACTTATTACAGTTGATCCAGCTTTTAGTTTTTTTGGAAAAAATATTAACATACCTGATAATGTAAAAAAGGTAAATAATACCTATCAAGAGAACAGATCTTTAATTTGGTTCTCGAGGTTTTACTGCGACACCAATTGAAGGTAATGATAAGACTGAAATCGTGAATAATAATGTAACTGATAAAACTTCTGGAAAAGGTAAAGATGCTTATGGAACAATTGATGAAAATACTATGAAAAGATCTATTCAACTTATACAACAGGAAATGCAAAAAAAAGATAAATGATGAGCAATAAAGGTACATACATAAATGCAACACTTATATTATTTTTGATGTTGTTTGTAATAGATATAATTTACATGATTTTTACACTTCTAAATTTTTCGTTTACATACGAAACATACGTAAGTGAATTATACAGCAATGTTGTAGCATTTATTTTTTGGTCATACCTGATAATTTTTATTTGTTTACTGTTCCTTCGGGTTTATATAAGTCGTTATATCAAAATATTATTTCTAATATTGTTAATCATAAAGATATGTTTAATCATTATTTATATTAAAAATGGAGGATTATAAAATTCAGTTAAAATAATAATTTACCGTACCGCCGCACAAAGTCTGTGACTTTGAGCTGATAAATAAAAACCTTGCAAAATGTGAGGTTTTTATTTATATAATGTGTCTATTCCTGAAATAGCGATACAAAAAAGACTTGTTGTCATTGGGAAAAATGCCTTCAATTCTTCCGTAAAATTAAGAAAGACTATATTGTATGAATTATACAGATTAAATACAAGTAATTTCAAGAGGCAAAAAGTTATCAAAAGAGCTGTAAGCGGTAAAAAGTATTTTACTGGACTTAAAATATATTGTAATAAAATACAAACGCATAGATTTGAGATCACTGTCGAATTCATTCACTGCTATATTTTTCATCCTCCAATTGCTAATCCACTAATTTTATGACATGAAGATGTAATGAATTTTCAGACATATCGAACGGCTGATCAACAAATAACTTCCAGTCTTTTTTACCCGAATAAAAAAATCCGTCTCACCAATAATGATGAGACGGATTCTTATATATTTTAAGAAATCTTAAGCTTGTACGTTGTTTCCACCTAATACGAAAGGTTCAACTTCTTTGATCTCTCCGAACTGCTGCTCATAGTTTGTGATGTTCTGCTGAAGAGCGGTAAGAACTCTTTTAGCGTGAAGTGGAGCAAGAATAACTCTTGAACGCACATTCGCCTGCTGTACACCCGGCATTAACTGGATGAAATCTACTACAAACTCTGATGGAGAATGGTTTACTAGAGCAAGGTTACAGTATACTCCTGAAGCTACCATTTCGTTCAGTTGAATGTTGATGTTGTTTGGATCTTGGTTTTGATTTTGGTTGTCCATTATTTTGTTTAAGTTTATGTTTAAAAAATTCAAGGCTCAAAAATATAAAAAACTTTCAACCTTGAATATTAAATTTTAATTTATTTTCGAGAAGCGTGATCCGGGATACTCAATTGGTATCCCGAAACACGAAACTCTTTTATTAATTTAAATCTTCGAATTCTTTCTTAGAACCTACGATTACATTCTGGTACTCTTTAAGACCTGTACCTGCAGGAATTCTGTGTCCTACAATTACATTTTCTTTAAGTCCGTTCAGACTGTCAACCTTACCGGCAACGGCTGCTTCGTTAAGAACTTTCGTCGTTTCCTGGAATGATGCTGCAGACATGAATGATTTAGTCTGAAGAGCAGCTCTTGTAATCCCCTGCAATACCGGCGTAGCGGTTGCTGGAAGTGCTTCTCTCACTTCAACTAATTTCTGATCTTCACGCTTCAACTTAGAGTTTTCGTCTCTCAGTTCTCTTGCAGTAATCATCTGACCCGGTTTGAATTCTTTAGAATCACCCGCTTCTGTTACTACTTTAAGACCAAATACTCTGTTGTTTTCAATTAAGAAATCATATTTGTGCTCTAAAGCAGCTTCAAGGAACTGAGTATCACCTCCATCAACGATGGATACCTTGGTCATCATCTGTCTTACGATGATTTCAAAGTGCTTATCGTCGATTTTTACCCCTTGCAGACGGTACACTTCCTGAATTTCATTTACTAAATATTCCTGAACCGCAGTAGGTCCTTTGATCTTAAGGATGTCGTCCGGAGTTACTGATCCGTCAGAAAGCGGCGAACCGGCTCTTACGAAGTCATTTTCCTGTACCAGGATCTGGTTGGATAATTTTACCAGGTAAATTTTTCTCTCACCTGTTTTAGCTTCCACGATCAATTCACGGTTACCTCTCTTGATTTTTCCGTAAGAAACTACCCCATCGATTTCTGTAACAACCGCCGGGTTTGAAGGGTTTCTCGCTTCGAATAATTCGGTAACTCTCGGAAGACCTCCGGTGATATCCCCTGACTTAGCAGATTTTCTCGGGATCTTGATTAAGACTTTACCGGCCTTAATTTTTTCACCATCGTTAACCATTAAGTGGGCTCCTACCGGTAAGTTGTAACCTTTCTGTTCAACACCTTTAGAATCTACCACCTTCAAAGTAGGTACGGCTTTCTTATTTCTAGATTCAGAGATTACTTTCTCTTCAAATCCTGTCTGTTCGTCAATTTCCAGCTGGAATGAAATACCCTGGATAATATCTTCATACTCTACCTTACCGGCATTTTCTGCAATAATTACCGCGTTATACGGATCCCATTTTGCAATAATATCGCCTTTTTTCACTTTATCACCGGACTTAACCAGCAACTGAGAACCGTAAGGTACGTTGGCAACCATTAATGGAGTTCTTGATTCGTTATCAGCAACCAATCTGAATTCCGTTGTACGGGATACCACTACTTCAGCGTTATTTCCGTTTTCATCTTCAGAAGTAATTGTTCTTACCTCATCCAATTCAACAATACCGTCTCTTCTTGCAGCGATTGATGGATTTTCTGATACGTTCGTAGATACACCCCCCTGGTGGAAAGTTCTCAATGTTAACTGAGTTCCCGGTTCACCAATAGACTGTGCAGCAATTACACCTACCGCTTCACCCATGTGGATCTTCTTACCGGTTGCCAGGTTTCTACCATAACATTTGGCACAGATTCCTTTTTTGGTTTCACAGGTCAATGGTGAACGTACTTCTAATGCTTCAATACCCATCTCCTCGATTCTCTTCGCTAAAGCTTCATCAATAATCTGATCAGCGTTTGCTACCAATTCGTCAGTTTCAGGATCATATACATTGTGAAGAGATACTCTACCTAAGATTCTTTCAGAAATTCTTTCAACGATTTCGTCATTTTTCTTAAGTGCAGTAACTTCAGTTCCTCTGAGTGTTCCACAGTCTGCTTCAGTAATGATGACATCCTGGGCAACGTCTACCAGTCTTCTTGTCAGGTAACCTGCATCGGCAGTCTTCAGTGCCGTATCCGCAAGACCCTTACGGGCACCGTGAGTAGAGATAAAGTATTCTAAGATCGAAAGACCTTCCTTAAAGTTTGCAAGAATCGGGTTTTCGATAATTTCCGCACCGGTAGAACCGGCTTTCTGCGGTTTTGCCATCAAACCTCTCATCCCTGATAACTGACGGATCTGTTCTTTGGAACCCCTCGCACCGGAATCAAGCATCATGTATACAGAATTGAATCCACCCTGGTCAACTTTCATTCTGCTCATGATCATTTCAGTTAATCCTGCGTTGGTGTTTGTCCAAACGTCAATTACCTGATTATATCGTTCAGTATCTGTGATAAGACCCATGTTATAGTTGGCTCTGATCTCGTCTACTGTTTCAATAGATGTTGCGATCATTTTCTTTTTCTCAACAGGAACAACAATGTCTCCTAGTGAGAATGAAAGACCTCCTTTGAATGCATTTGAATACCCTAAGTCTTTCATTGCATCAAGAAACTTCACTGTTGTCGGGAAATCTGTGTCAGCAAGTACTTTACCGATAACATTTCTTAATGATTTCTTCGTAAGAAGTTCATTGATATATCCTGACTGTTTAGGAACGATCTGGTTGAATAAGATTCTACCAACAGAAGTTTCAGTTAATTTCGTTGTGATTTCACCGTTTTCTTTGATTGGAAGTCTACATCTTACTTTAGCGTTCAGTGAAACTCTGCCTTCAGCATAAGCGATTTCCGCTTCTTCCGGAGAATAGAATGCAAGACCTTCCCCTAATACTTTTTTCTCATCTGTAGAGCTTAATTCTTTGGTCATGAAATAAAGACCAAGAACCATGTCCTGAGATGGTACTGTAATTGGAGAACCGTTGGCCGGGTTCAAGATATTCTGAGAACCTAACATCAATAACTGAGCTTCCAGAATTGCTTCCGGACCTAACGGTAAGTGTACCGCCATCTGGTCACCATCAAAATCGGCATTAAATGCTGTTGTTACCAACGGGTGAAGCTGAATCGCTTTACCTTCGATCATCTTAGGCTGGAATGCCTGGATACCCAGTCTGTGCAAAGTAGGTGCTCTGTTTAATAAAACAGGGTGACCTTTCATTACACCTTCCAAGATATCATATACTACAGGTTCTTTTCTGTCAATAATTCTTTTGGCAGATTTTACTGTTTTTACAATTCCTCTTTCAATCAGTTTTCTGATGATAAACGGTTTGTATAATTCAGCTGCCATATCTTTAGGAATACCACATTCGTGAAGCTGTAAGTTTGGACCTACAACAATTACCGAACGGGCCGAGTAATCTACCCTTTTCCCCAATAAGTTCTGACGGAAACGACCCTGCTTTCCTTTCAGTGAATCTGAAAGTGATTTTAATGGTCTGTTTGACTCAGATTTTACTGCAGAAGATTTTCTTGTATTATCAAATAGTGAATCTACCGATTCCTGAAGCATACGCTTCTCGTTTCTTAAGATTACTTCAGGAGCTTTGATCTCCAAAAGTCTCTTCAAACGGTTGTTTCTGATAATAACTCTTCTGTAAAGGTCATTTAAGTCAGAAGTTGCGAAACGTCCTCCATCCAATGGAACCAATGGTCTCAATTCCGGTGGTATTACAGGAAGCACACGCATAATCATCCACTCCGGTCTGTTGATCATTCTGGTGTTGGCACCTCTCAATGCTTCCACCACGTTTAATCTTTTCAGAGCTTCAGTTCTTCTCTGCTTGGAACCTTCGTTATGAGCTTTGTGTCTCAGGTCGAAAGACAAAGCATCAAGATCAATTCTTTTCAGCAATTCCTCAACAGCTTCAGCACCCATTTTAGCGATGAATTTGTTTGGATCTGCATCATCAAGATATTGATTTTCTAGAGGAAGGGTTTCCATGATATCAAGGTATTCTTCTTCTGTAAGGAATTCTTTATCATCAAAATCAGAACCGTCTAATTTCTTAGCGATACCCTGCTGAATAACAACATATCTCTCGTAATAGATAATCATATCCAATTTCTTGGAAGGAATCCCCAAAAGATAACCGATTTTATTCGGTAAAGAACGGAAATACCAGATGTGCGCAATAGGAACAACCAGACCAATATGTCCGATTCTTTCTCTACGTACTTTTTTCTCCGTAACCTCTACACCACAACGGTCACAAACGATCCCTTTATAACGAATTCTCTTGTATTTACCACAAGCACATTCGTAATCTTTGATAGGACCGAAGATTTTTTCACAGAACAAACCGTCTCTTTCCGGCTTATGTGTTCTGTAGTTAATAGTTTCCGGTTTTAAAACTTCTCCTCTGGAATCCTGAAGAATGGATTCCGGTGAAGCTAAACCGATGGTTATTTTATTAAATCTACTTGATTTATTTTTATTTGACATAACTTTTTTTTAGATTTTAGATTTCAGATTTCAGATTTCAGACGAAATCGTCATTCCAAATTCAAGGATTATAAAATTCTTAGAGTGTCATAGTCTGACATCTTGTGTCTGACATCTGATATCTTACTCTTCTAATCTTACGTCTAATCCAAGACCCTGTAACTCGTGAAGTAATACGTTGAATGATTCAGGAATACCCGGTTCAGGCATTGCTTCACCTTTCGCAATTGCTTCGTAAGTTTTTGCTCTACCAATCACGTCATCAGACTTCACCGTCAGGATTTCTCTCAGGATATTGGATGCTCCAAATGCTTCAAGAGCCCAAACCTCCATCTCTCCGAAACGCTGACCACCAAACTGAGCTTTACCTCCTAATGGCTGCTGAGTAATCAATGAGTAAGGTCCGATAGAACGTGCGTGCATTTTGTCATCTACCATATGTCCAAGTTTCAACATGTAGATAATACCTACCGTTGCAGCCTGTGTAAATCTTTCTCCGGTACCACCATCATAAAGGTGAGTATGACCGAATTTAGGAACTCCCGCTTTCTCAGTATATTCTGTAATCTGATCAAGAGTTGCCCCATCAAAGATTGGTGTTGCGAACGTCATACCCAATTTCTGACCCGCCCATCCAAGAACGGTTTCATAAATCTGTCCGATGTTCATACGGGAAGGCACCCCAAGTGGATTCAATACGATATCTACCGGTGTTCCGTCTTCAAGGAACGGCATATCTTCTTCACGAACGATTCTTGACACGATCCCTTTGTTACCGTGACGTCCTGCCATTTTATCTCCTACATTCAGTTTACGCTTCTTAGCGATGTACACTTTAGCCAGTTTCATAATACCTGCCGGAAGTTCATCTCCGATAGAAATTGCGAATTTCTCACGGTTTTTAACTCCCTGAATATCGTTGAACTTGATTTTGTAGTTGTGAATCAACTGTTTGATCAATTCATTCTTATCATTATCAACCGTCCAGTCTGCACCGCTTACGTTTACATAATCTTCAACTGAAGTCAGTAATTTATGCGTGAATTTTATTCCTTTACCGATAATTTCCTCATCAAGATCGTTGGTAACTCCCTGAGAAGTTTTTCCGCTGACCAATGTGTTTAATTTTTCGATTAAAGTATTTCTCAACTCGTCAAACTTAGCTTTGTAAGTGTTTTCAATTTCTTCAAGCTTCAGTTTTTCTTCAGTTCTTTTCTTTTTATCTTTAATGTTTCTTGAGAACAATTTTTTGTTGATCACAACACCTCTTAATGAAGAATCTGCTTTCAGTGAAGCATCTTTTACATCACCGGCTTTGTCACCAAAGATAGCTCTAAGAAGTTTTTCTTCAGGAGTCGGGTCAGATTCTCCTTTTGGAGTAATCTTACCGATCATGATATCGCCAGGCTTCACTTCAGCACCAATTCTGATCATCCCGTTCTCATCAAGATCTTTCGTCGCTTCTTCTGAAACGTTTGGAATATCTGCTGTCAGTTCTTCCATCCCTAATTTGGTATCACGAACTTCAAGAGAATATTCATCCACGTGAATTGATGTAAACCAGTCTTCACGTACAACTTTTTCATTGATTACGATTGCATCCTCAAAGTTGTATCCTTTCCAAGGCATGAAGGCTACTACCAGGTTTCTACCCAAAGCCAATTCTCCGTTTTCAGTTGCATAACCGTCACAAAGAACCTGACCTTTCTGTACCGTTTCCCCTACTCTTACGTTTGGTCTCAGGGTAATAGTCGTACTCTGGTTGGTTTTTCTGAACTTAGTCAGTTTATACGTTTTTGTAGCAGATTCGAATGATACTAAATCTTCGTCATCGCTTCTTTCATACTTAATCGTAATCTGGTCAGCATCTACATATTCTACGATACCGTTACCTTCAGCATTGATAAGAATTCTTGAATCCTTAGCAACCTGCTGTTCCAGGCCTGTACCTACAATCGGAGCCTGGGGCTTCAACAAAGGAACTGCCTGACGCATCATGTTTGATCCCATCAATGCACGGTTTGCATCATCATGCTCCAGGAATGGAATCAATGAAGCTGAAATACCGGAAATCTGGTTAGGAGCAACGTCAATCAGATTAACCTGTGAAGGCTCAACTACCGGATAGTCACCATCTAATCTGGCAATAATCCTGTCTGTTAAGAACGCTCCGTTATCATCCAGCTCAACGTTTGCCTGAGCAATTACTTTATCTTCTTCGTCTTCTGCATTCAGATAAATAGGGTCAGCATGTAGATCTACCGTACTTCCTTCTACTTTTCTGTATGGAGTTTCGATGAAACCTAAAGTATTGATTTTAGCATAAATACCTAAAGAAGAAATCAAACCGATGTTTGGTCCCTCAGGAGTTTCGATAGGACAGATTCTACCATAGTGGGTATGGTGAACGTCACGTACCTCGAAACCTGCTCTTTCTCTTGATAAACCACCAGGTCCCAGGGCAGAAAGTCTACGCTTGTGCGTGATTTCTGATAGCGGGTTGGTCTGGTCCATGAACTGAGAAAGCTGGTTGGTACCAAAGAATGAATTAATTACTGATGTTAAAGTTTTCGCATTAACAAGGTCAAGCGGAGTAAAAATTTCGTTATCTCTAACGTTCATTCTCTCCTTAATTGTTCTTGCAATTCTCGAAAGACCTACACCAAACTGTCCTGCCAACTGTTCACCAACAGTCTTGATTCTTCTGTTTGATAAGTGATCAATATCATCAACCTCAGCTTTAGAGTTTACCAATTCGATCAGGTGTCTTACAATCGCAATGATATCTTCTTTTGTAAGAACTTCAGTGGTCGTCGGGATATTAAGACCTAACTTTTTGTTTAGTCTGTAACGTCCAACTTCACCAAGGGAATATCTTTGCTCAGAGAAGAATAATTTTTCAATGATCCCTCTTGCAGTTTCCTCATCGGGTGGATCTGCATTTCTTAACTGACGGTAAATATATTCTACCGCTTCTTTTTCAGAGTTGGTAGGGTCTTTCTGTAATGTATTCTGGATGATAGAGAATTCATTTGAATTTTCTTTGTGAATCAGGATAGATTTCACGCCGGCATCCAAAATAAGATCTAAATGTTCTTTTTCAAGAATCGTTTCTCTGTCTAAGATGATTTCGTTTCTTTCGATAGAAACAACTTCACCGGTGTCTTCGTCTACGAAATCTTCGAACCATGTGTTCAGTACTCTCGCAGCTAAAGTTCTACCTTCTACTTTTTTAAGCGCAGCTTTAGAAACTTTCACTTCTTCCGCCAGGTCAAAGATCTGAAGAATATCTTTATCAGACTCGAAACCGATTGCTCTTAACAATGTAGTTAAAGGTAATTTTTTCTTACGGTCGATATACGCATACATTACGCTGTTAATATCGGTCGTAAATTCCATCCATGATCCTTTAAAAGGAATAATTCTTGAATAGTACAATTTTGTTCCGTTGGCGTGGTAAGTCTGTCCGAAGAATACCCCCGGAGATCTGTGTAACTGAGTTACGATAACACGCTCTGCACCGTTAATGATAAACGAGCCGGAAGGGGTCATATAAGGAACCGGACCTAAATACACATCCTGTACAACTGTCTGAAAATCTTCGTGTTCAGGATCTGTACAGTATAATTTAAGTCTTGCTTTAAGAGGAACTGAATATGTCAGACCTCTTTCCACACATTCGTCGATCGAATAACGCGGAGAATCTACCAGATAATCTAAGAATTCCAATACAAATTGGTTTCTTGAATCGGTAATTGGAAAGTTTTCCTGGAAGGTTTTGTGCAAACCTTCTTTCTTTCTGTCTTCAGGAAGGGTATCCAGCTGGAAAAAATCTTTAAATGACTCTAACTGGATATCTAAGAAATCCGGAGTAATGATTTTTCCTTTCGCTGTGGAGAAATTAATTCTCTCATTTCCTTTAGTAGTAATTGCGGTTGTTTTACTCATAAAACTTTTAAGAAAGGGTTAAAAAATATTTTGATTTTACAAAAAATATCAGAACGACAAGAAAATAAGTTAAAATATAAAAGGTAAAAGTGTTTTTGGCGCTCACGTAGGAACCTTTATTACTTTATATTACTGTCTTAATCTTTCTAACTGCAACGCTGGTATATCTTTTCACAGCGTAATGCAAAATATTTTTAATGATACTTTAGACGAAAAAAAATGCTCATAAATCCATAAACACGAAATCCCTTTCAAAAACATGAAAGAGTTGATTTACAATATTTTACTGATGTATAAACAATTATTAGCGCCAAAAGAACTGCAAATATACGGAATAAATTCTGGACAGACAACAAAATAACCACTTCGTTTTGAAGTGGTTATCCATTTATTACTATTTCCAGATATCTGCACAGATTTTAAATTAGCAATCAAGCATAAAAAAACCGCTTTACTTGATGTATTGCGGGATTACTATTGTATAAAATTATATCATACTGACCAACTGCGTTACTGGATTGATTCCAGAACCTGAACAGAAAGAGACGTACCACCATCTGAGGATTCAGAGTGGTCGACCCCGCCTGACTCAACCCTGATGGTCAGTGTATTGCCATCCGGAACATTCCTTCTCACGCAGGCAAATTGTATTCTGTTTACAGCTGCAAGATTCCATTAAAAACCCTGCCCGGATGACCGGAGCAGGGCTGATAAAATATTTGTTTTTTTAATAAGTCTGCAGAACCGAGGTTGTCATCGTTGATTGTGCCATATTACTATTCAGTGTCGTAGCATCAACAGCTCTTCCAATACCTAATGTGGTAAGAGTTCCGGCGGTGGTATTACCCAGATTTCTGTTGGTACAGGCTGCTTTAACCTGATATGACCCCAGCTCAAGAGCATCCAAGGTAACATTGAGATTAAAGATCCTGTAAGTTCCGACACCACCTCTTACTACATCGTTTCTTACTGCTTTAAGCTGAAATGGGCCTGAATTCCTACTCAGAAACACTCCGCAGGCATAACTAGCCGAACCTGTCGTCCAAGTTTGCCCGGCGCCTCTCGTGATCTGAACAGTAGTCTGAAAAGACAAAACAGCCTTGGAGAGATTATCATTTTTTGTCACATCAAAACTATCCGTAGTACCCTCCATATAAACCCAGTTTGGAGTCGACGGAGAAGTAGTGAAAGTAGAATTTAAACTATAAGAGCCTGTAGTTCCGGTCTGTGTAAACTGTATTCCGTTCACATCCTTTGTTGTATTGAGATAGAACAGAGATAAGCTTCCTGTACCATTTGCGATCTGAACGGTTTTCCATGTATCAGACACCCCGTCCTGAACACCGAAAAGTTGTCCGGCTGCTCCGGGAGCACCTGTTACCACTGATGTTCCCCCTGTTCTTATTTCCTGGCGGACATGTAATGTTCCATTAACATCAAGAGTCTTTTGAGGCGTTGCCGTGTTTATACCGACCTGACCCTTGACAACGATTAAAGAAAAAGACATTAGTACTATATATATGTTTCTCATTTTAAGGTATAATTACTGATGAAAAGTTTTGTGGAATTTCGTAAACGTCAACTTTGAGAGACGACTGCGTCATAAAGTTATTCAAATTTACCGTTGTAGCGGTAGCAGGCACTCCTACACCCAGGGTAATACCTGCCAGAGGGTTGGTTAATCTTGCACATGCTACACTGACAGTGTGAGAACCTGTAGAAACGTTTTCTACGCCACCTATTTGAGTATGGGTAATAAAGGTATTCGCATTCGGACTTCTGGTAAGCACATTGAGCCTGGCACTTTTCAAGAGACCGTCTACAAAAATTCCACATGCATATTTAATATCCGTGGCATCAGCTGCTGCATTATTTTGCTGCACAACCGTTTCAAACATGAAGTATGCACTGCTCACTGTACTGTTAACGGTAAAATTACGTGTAAGACTTGCAATTGATCTGAATCCTCTGCTCTGCAGACTGGCAAATGTAGCATCAACCACCAATTCTGTCGAGGGATTAAATGCAGCGGGCGCAACCTGACTGTCATCAAAGCGAAGACCCTGTGCTGTTCCCTGAGAAGTATTAGGGTTAGCGGTGTCAAAATCCTTATAAGAGTCGTTGAAAATAAGATAAAACTGGTTGGTCAGATATTCCGGGATCCGTAAAGTTTTCCAGGTCGGAGGATTATTAGCACCCCGCGAAACCAGCAGCTGACCGTTTGTTCCTGCCAGCATAGTACCACTACCGTTATCCAGAAAAATCTTTTTTCCTATATTCAGGTCTCCATTGACATCAAGATTAGCAAGAGGACTTGTCGTCTTAACACCAATATTACCTTGCGCACTTAACAAAACTCCTAAAAATAAATTCAGAATAATATATGTTTTTTTCATTTTTTAATTGGTATATGTTACTAGTTCTGCCACGTCAATTTTAAACAGCGACCTCAGTGCAAAGGCATTTGATCTTGTGTTGGTAACAATCGGAGCTGGACCGTAGGTTGGAATATTGATGCCGATTCTGAAATAATTATTGGTAGGATCTGAAGAAAATGTTTTTCTGCAGGCAACTTCTAACGTATAAGGACCCGCAACAACATTTTCCTCAGTGTAATTTAATGTATAAATTCCCTGAACCGGAGTTGCATCCACTGCAATAATACCATCCGGACGGAGAGCCACCAATTTATTATTTTTAAAAATACCGCATATAAAATTGACTGATGATCCACTGCCCGCAGATTTATTCACCAACTCCACCCCGGACTGTACCTGATAGGTAATTTTATTCTGAGAAGATCTTATCTGCAGAGTTGTAGCGAGATTACTTATTTTAACCCATGCCGCTGTGTAATCTTCTCCTAAAACACTTGTGGGAGGAGTCGATACAGCGACACCGTTTGAGAGCGTAGTAATACCTGCCTCATCATTTCGTAAATATGTATTCACTAATTTGTACTGTGAGTTCTCCATAAAAGGAACATTCACACTTTTCCATGTAGGCGGAAGACCCGAACCTCTGGACACCAATACCTGATCGACATTACCGGGATCCAAAGTTCCGGGAGTTGTAGTACTGGGTACGATTAGCGCTTTTCTAAGCACAACATCGCCATTAACATCCAATGTTGCTCTTGGAGTAGTGGTGTTAATTCCTATCTGCGCGTGAGCAACACCGCATGAGAACAGGAATAATAATTTGAATTTATTATACATTTTAAGTTTATTGAATTAAAGAATAAGCTGCTACAGGACTTGCAAACAGCCGTAAAATATTTAAAATCAAATACTTAAAGGTGGTGGTCTTACAGAAAAAACCTTGGAAAAACAGAAATCAAAAGATCTGCTGTTATAAAAAACATATTTTTGAGAATGTAAAAACTCTAATGAATAGGTTGCAGAATTATACTTTTCTGCCGGGTGAATTTTAGTAAAATCATGATTATTATCACCAGGAGCAACATAGCTTTTGAGAATTATGTTTGACGCAAAAAATACATCAGGAGAAGGAAAGCCTTTAAAATCAAATTTTTCAAAAGTTTCTTTACGATTCTCGTACTTTTCTATCTGCTTCTCAATCTCTAGCTCCTCAATACGCTTTTTAGTTTTAGCGACTTTAAGGGTTGTCTTAAAATCTGACAGATTCTTTTTTGAGTCCGAAGAAATAACCTGAAGAGAATTTTCTTTATTGAAATTCTTTCTGAAAGACAGCTGACCTTTTTTAAGAATTACTTTGCGTGTAATAAACTGCCGGTTAAAGTTGGGATCGGTCGAATAGATCTTTGCATCACCAGTCACTACAACCGTAGCAGGCGAAACCTTCCTAATACTGTCACTTTCCTGAGCATTAAAACTACCATAAGCCAACAGGAATCCAGCCCACAAAAAAAAACGAAAAAAAACTGACCTTTTACAAAAGTCAAAATTTTCCGCAACTTTTTTTAAACAATATGAAGCTGTTTGCAATTATGATAATTTAAGAGCGCAAAAGTAAACATTATGTTGTAAAATTTACAATAAAATCACATTAATAAACTGTAATATATCATACTGACAGGGGCACTCAAAAAGTAAAAATAAAATCATCTTCTGATAAATAATTAATTTTTTTTTAAGCCCTTCTAAATTTGATTTTAATTTTTAGCCATACCAAAAAAAATTCATGCAAAAATTTTAGTGGTAATGAAACTTGCAAAAAAGCTAAAAACAGAAAATCCACCTCATTTTGAGATGGATTTCACTGAGAAAACAAGTTTGTTTCTAATTATTTTTATCAATCAGTTTCTCAAGCCTTATCAACATTTCGTCTTTTTCTTTCAACATTCTTTCGTATAATTCAATCTTATCTTCGTGATTTTTTTTGATTTCTTCAAATGTATTAATATTGAAAGTCGGCTGGGAATTTCCAATAAAAGCATCTTTTTCAATATTAAATGTGCTTGAAATGATATTTACAGCCTGTTCATCATCAAAATTCTGAAAAGCCTGTACAGGAACTTTCAAAACCTCGGAAAGTCTTTTAAGCATAGGATCATCAATGACCTCTTTTTGCTCTAAAAGAGATACTTTTTTCTGATTCCAGTCATCACCAAGATCAAAGGCTAAGGATTCCTGTTTGATTCCCAACATTTCTCTGAAGCGTTTTAAATTGCGTCCGTGATGTATTTTCTTTTCCATGCGTTTTTATCTTTAAGGGCTTAATGAAAATCAACTTAGTTAAATGTTAAAAAAGTAAATTTAGATAAATATCTTTAGAAATCAAAAATCAATCATTGTTAATACTTAAGTAAAATCATTTTCAAATCAACTATTCCTTTCCGTATTTATTTCAATGACATCAATTTCTTCTCAGTAAGATTTGAAAAATCAAATAGCATAAACTATTATGGGTGCTCATATTTTTTCCTTGTGAACATTTATTTTAGAAAACTAGGACAGAAAGACTGTGTTAGGCATAATAATTGCAAATATTAAAATACCAAAATCATTACCATATTAATTGAAAAATCCCCGTTTATTATAAATCGGGGATTTTTTTTATTATATTTTAAAAAATTCAATACAACGTACAGGAAACTTCAAAAGTTTCTGACACCAAAAAAGCAGGAAAAATCCTGCTCAGTGAAAATTGAATTAACCATGGTTAATACTTTAAATGTAGTAAAAATTACACTATTACGCAACATAATAATACAATTTATTTATATTTTATAGCAAAAGCCTGTTATATCTCAAAATTACAGGTATTTACCATAAATATTTGTCAAAATTATGAAGAAATACCGTACTGTGATGTCTATCTGGGTTTCTTTTTATTATCCTCTGCGGGCAAATCTTTAGTCAGCCTTTTCTTCTTTACTGCCTGATCCTTTGATTTTGAAGCCGGGTGATTGCGTTTAGTTGATGAAACTTTCATTATTTTCACACCTGATGCATTCTCGTCGTACGTAACGTCAGTCTCCTGATGAATTATTTTACCTGTAGAAACCTGCTTATTGAAAGCTCCGTCTGTCGAATAAATTTTCGCTTTGCTGTCAAGTACAATTTTAGCTTTAGGCTTTTCGGTGACAGAATCGGCGGATTGGCCATATAAAAAACCTGTGAAAAGGAGAAACGCAACAGGAAGAGCTTTTATTAATTTAGTAAGAATCATAAGAGGTGAAAATTGTATCATCAGTAATTGTAAAGATTTCAAAGTAAACAGTTTATAAAATCTTTTGCAAATATATAAATCTTTATGCGTCAAATCATATACCTGTCATTGATTTTAACAATCCAAAATTTTCAATTCAAATAAAAGAGATTTAGTTTTGATCTCTCAAACCTATCCCTTATCCGTCGAAGACCAGAGTCGCATGAAAATACAATAGATATTTTCTTCAATATATTTATCAGAGTCCACCTGATTTGCTCCTAATATAAGTATAACCAGCCAAATCACAAGGCAAAAAAAATCCGTCTTCACAAATTGTGAGACGGATTCTTCTGTTGTATTCTCAACATTAAAAGGAGCATGGTTATTGTATAATGGATTCTCAACTAAGGAATTGAGTTCATAAAATAATTTTTTATTATGGTAATGTATTTGAAATTTTATAGATAGAGAAATTACTAAGACTTGAACCCAACAGACCTACATCCAATGCGGTAGACCCTGTCAGACCAAAGGATATTCTGTCACCAGCCTGAAAATTATATATTGAATCCAGTGTAGTTTCTGAGATTGTGAGACTGAGAAGGATCAGGTTAGCCCCACTAAACGGACGGTTGCCTACAAGAGTTGACACTCCTGCACGGTTTCTCACAATCCCTATTCCCGGCGAGTTTGCCAGTAAGGATGCCTGCAGTCCTGTTCCGTATCTAAAAGTAAAATTGATTTTATACAAACCGTCTGAAGGCACAACATACGTATTATCAGTATCACTAAAAACAGCTGAACTCCCTACAGTTCTTTCTGCATTGAGAAAATTTACAGCTCTGAAACCTGTAGGAAACAGGCCTAAACTTAATAAAGAGATTCCTGCTGTCTTTCTTGCAGCGAATATGGTGGTATTAGGAGTTGATGCAGAGGAAGTGAAGAGCGAAGAATCTAAAGAGGTTACTTCAAAAGAAGAATTATTCAACGCTAAAACGGTATAGTTGGTCATCGTAGATGAGGAGGGAATGGTTCTTATTTTTACATTTCCATTAACATCTAAAGTCGCGGTCGGAGTTTCAGTATTAATTCCAACATTTCCCGTCTGAGTGAAAGCGAGCATACTGACGCACATCATTCCTATAGAAAATAATTTCTTTTTCATGTTATAATATTTTAATGGTTATCGATTTAGTAATACTGTAAATATAAAACAATATGAAAACAGAATTGTATGACTTGGATCAACCATTTTAAAAATAACCTATTCTTTTAGGAATTTTTAAAACATAATTCATAAAAACGAATATTATATTATGCGAAAATAAGAATAAATTAAATCACTATTTATCAATACATTAAATAAAATACCCTTTTCCTAATAAAAACTAAAATAAAAACATTCTGTTATAAAAACATACACAAAGGGACAAAAAAATAATTTAAAATTTAAAATAATTCCCTCCGATGGTATTAATACAACCTGAATCTAAGTTAAAATTCCCTTAATTGACAGGTAGACCATAAATCTAAAAATAGATCTTTTTGTCAATAACCTTAAGGGTTCCGGCTTCGTTCATCCGTTTTACGACACGGACAATTGTTTCTAGACGCAGACCGGTAAGGCTTGCTATTTGTTTACGGGTATAAGGAATATGAAAAAGCGATTTTTCTTCTTCTTCGGCGGTGAAATAATCTTTGAGATGCCTGAAAAGGATTTCAATTTTTACGGTAGGATCTGTAATAGCCAGAAAGCTCGAAATAATATATCTGAAATGAAGTCTTTCTGCGGAATATCTATTAATACTGTATAGCGCATCAGGCTGTTCATCAAAAATATCAAATATACTGTTCTTTGCAATTTTGATGATACTGCAATGCTGTTCTGCGACTGCATTAATTGCATAATCTTTTTCCGTAAAGAGATAGCTCTCTCCAAAACAGTGGCCTTCGAAAGGAAATCCATGCACAAATTCTTTACCGTCGTTATGTACCGTGCTTATCCTGACTGTTCCTTCGAGAATCTGGAAATAGTATTTAGGCGTACTGCCTTCCAGAAAAATGGTTTCCCCCCTCTTATACCGCTCTACCTGTCCTCCATAGGAGAGCAGCAATTGCTTATTGATTATCATATTAAAGTTTGTTATTAGTTTCTATAAAATTAGTGTAAATGAAAATAAAACAGTCTAAATAATTCACTTAATTATTTAAAAAAAACCTCAACTTCAACACAATACACTAATTACCAAATACTTAAACTCTTTAATAAGTGAAAAAAAAGATAAATATTCAAGCTGAATAATAATATAAAACAGCTTAAAACCCTATAAAACTGATCGGGTATACCACATCTTTAAGGAGCATATATTCCAAAATTAACCGGCGTGCTCATTATTTTTACAAAATTCTGTATTCTCAGATATAATAAAAAAAAGAAGCGATAAACAATGTTTACCGCTTCCTTATATTTAAAAATTGAAAAATTATTTCAATTCTACTTCAGCACCAGCTTCTTCCAATTGCTTCTTAAGAGCTTCAGCTTCGTCTTTAGAGATACCTGTTTTGATAGCAGCAGGAGCTCCGTCTACGATATCTTTAGCTTCTTTAAGACCAGCACCAGTTAAATCTTTTACTAATTTAACGATTGCTAATTTAGAAGCACCAGCAGCTTTAAGAATTACATCGAATTCTGTTTTTTCTTCAGCAGCTTCACCAGCACCAGGACCAGCCATAACAACTGCAGCAGCAGCTGGCTCAATTCCGTACTCATCCTTAAGGATAGCAGCTAATTCGTTTACGTCTTTTACTGTTAAGTTTACTAGCGTTTCAGCTAAATTTTTTAAATCTGACATTGTTGTAATGTTTTTGTTGATTATTTATTTAATTTTTTGAGAGTCATTATTCAGCAGCCGGAGTTTCCTCGGTGCTATCTGCTGCAGGTGCTTCAGGAGCTGCCTCAGCAGGTGTTTCTTCTACAGCAGGTGCAGCAGCTTCATCAGCCTGAGCTTCTCCTGTTTCAGATTTGTTTTGAAGAGCAGAAACAACTCTTTGAATTGGAGACTGAAGTAATCCGATGATTTCACCGATCATTTCTTCTCTTGATTTAATGCTTACTAAAGCATCAAGATTGTTGTCACCAACATAGAATGTTTCCTGTACAAAAGCAGACTTTAATGCCGGCTTCTCTTCTTTCTTTCTGAAATCCTTGATTAATTTTGCCGGAGCGTTAGCTGTCTCAGCAATCATTAAAGCAGTATTTCCTTTGAAAGTTTCGAACATTTCAGAGTAATCTACTCCTTCAATCTGTTCCATTGCTTTTTGCAAAAGTGTGTTTTTCACAACTTTTACTTTAATATTCTGCTTGAAAGCCTGTCTTCTGAAATCAGAAGATTTTGCAGCGTTCAAACCGTCTAGATCTGCTACATAAACTACTTTAGCATCCTGAAGCAAGTCTTTGATCTCTTGTATTGCTACAACTTTTTGGTCTTTTGTCATTGTCTTAAGGATTATAATTAGTTAACAGATTTACTATCAATTGCAATACCCGGGCTCATTGTAGAAGACAGATAAATGCTCTTCACATAAGTACCTTTAGCAGCAGTAGGCTTCATTTTGATCAATGTAGAAATTAATTCCTGAGCATTTTCTCTCAATTTTTCAGCATCAAAAGATACTTTACCGATACCTGCGTGGATAATACCGTATTTATCAACTTTGAAATCGATTTTACCGGCTTTTACTTCAGTTACCGCTTTACCAATTTCCATAGTAACAGTTCCTGATTTTGGGTTAGGCATCAAACCTCTTGGTCCTAATACTCTACCCAAAGGTCCTAATTTACCCATAACAGCAGGCATTGTAACGATCACGTCAACATCTGTCCAGCCTTCTTTTATTTTCTGTAAATATTCGTCAAGACCTACATAGTCAGCACCTGCGTCTCTTGCCTCAGCTTCTTTATCAGGAGTAACCAATGCCAATACTTTAACATCTTTACCGGTACCGTGAGGAAGAGATACTACCCCTCTTACCATCTGGTTAGCTTTTCTCGGGTCAACACCCAATCTTACAGCGATGTCTACAGAAGCATCAAACTTTGCAGTGTTTACTTCTTTTACAAGCGCAGCACCTTCTTCAAGGTTATAAATTCTTCCTTTTTCTACTTTGCTTAAAGCTTCTTTTTGCTTTTTAGTTAATTTTGCCATTTCTATTAGTTTTAAGCGTTAGTTGGTTTTGTTCCTGTTACTCTTAATCCCATAGATCTAGCAGTACCTGCAACCATAGAAAGAGCAGAATCCAAAGTAAAACAGTTAAGGTCTGTCATTTTATCTTCTGCGATCTTTTTAACCTGATCCCAAGATACAGCACCTACTTTGTTTCTGTTTGGTTCACCGGATCCTCCTTTGATTTTAGCTGCATCCATTAACTGAATTGCTGCAGGTGGGGTTTTAATAACGAATTCAAAAGATTTGTCTTCGTATACTGTAATAACTACAGGCAAAACCTGACCTGGCTTATCCTGAGTTCTTCCGTTAAATTGTTTACAAAACTCCATGATGTTCACACCTGCAGAACCCAATGCCGGACCTACTGGTGGAGAAGGGTTGGCAGCGCCACCTTTCACCTGAAGTTTAACCATTTTAAAGACTTTTTTAGCCATTTTTTAATTTTTAATAATGAATAATTAATGAGTTTGGAAGCATTTATTATTCAGTAGAATTACCTACTCACATACAGCAACCCTACTTTTCGGACTGCAAAATTATGAAATATTTTTCAATTAGCAAATACTTAACTCATTAAATTTCAGAAATTAAATGATAAAATATATTATCAGCTGTAATATAATTGATTAATTTTAAAAAAACGATTTTCATGAAAACTACCCCATCTGTATTAATCTCATTTTCATGTCTGTTCCTGAGTTCCTGCTGGCCCTGGAACCGGAATGACGAGCCTCTATCAGAACCTCAGTCTGCCTTTATACCGGTATTGGTTACCAGAGCAGAATTGAATAATATCACCCTCCAAACTATTAAATCAACCGTGAACAATGAAAAAATTTATGTGAAAGACCAATATATATTTGTCAACGACAGACGGGACGGCTTTCATATCATCAACAATTCTGACCCGGCAAATCCACAAAAATTAAAATATCTTAAAGCGCTGGGCTCTACTGACATTGCGATCAGGAATGATATTTTATATATCAACCAGGCAAGGGATCTGGTTGCCCTCAAAATCAATCCTGCCACCAACGAAGTCCAGATTTTAAAAAGAATTGAAAATGTTTTTCCAGCTTTAAAATCACCCGACGGTTTTGATGCTGCCGGCACTGATAAGATCGTAATCGACTGGAAACAAAAATAAGCACTCAATGAAAAAATATTTTACACTACTCTCTTTAGCCATCCTTGTAAGCTGCAGTGACAACAGCGACACAGCAGATAATCAGTCAACTGACGGCAAAGAAGGCTCTACAGCAACATTTATTCTCAAGAATAATTACATGTATGTCGTTGACCAAATGAATTTAAATGTATTCAGTATTATTGAACCAGCGAATCCTGTAAAAGTAAAAACAGTGAATGTAGGTTTCAATATCGAAACATTATTCTCAATGGATCATTATTTATTTATCGGCTCACGAAGCGGAATGTATATTTACAGCATTACACAAAATCCGGAAACACCGGTATTCGTTTCAAAGGCGCTGCATTTTACAGCCTGTGACCCTGTAGTTGCCAATTCTACACACGCATTTGTAACATTGCACTCCAATACAGTCTGTAATGCCGGAATCAACAATAAACTGATGGTTTATAATATTGCAAACATTCAAAATCCTTTATTGATATCTGAGAGAGATCTTCTGGAACCGAAAGGATTGGCGTTAAGCGGAAACTATTTATTCATCTGTGATAAAAATGACATTGTCATCTTTAATATTTCAGATCCTCAGAATGTCACGGTTGCCAAGACTATTCCCAATATTCCAGCAAAAGATTTAATTATTGATGGAAACAGAATGTACGCCTTCACCTCATCTACTGTTCATCAGTTTAATCTTGATCCTACCAATATTCAGAACATTACTCCTGTAAGCGCCATTCCACTCTGATCATCATTATACAAAAAAGCCGCTCATTTCTGAGCGGCTTTTTGATTATATCTGAAAAGTAAATTATACTTTTTCTACCTGCATAAAGCTTAATTCCATCGGTGTTTTTCTTCCGAAGATCAAAACAGAAACTTCTACTTTCTTCTTGTCTTCCAGGATTTTCTCAACAGTACCGTTGAAGCCATTGAATGGTCCGTCGATAACTTTCACGTTTTCACCAACGATGAACGGAATTTCTGCATCTGAAGCAAATTCTGAAAGTTCATCCATTCTTCCAAGCATTCTGTTAACCTCTGATTTTCTCATTGGAACAGGATCCCCTCCTTTGGTTAAACTCAGGAAAGAAATTACACCCGGAATATTTTTGATTACGTGGGGAATCTCCCCCATCAGTTCTGCTTCTACCATCAGATAGCCTGGATAATAAGGTCTTTCTTTTGGTACTTTCTTCCCATTTCTAAGCTGAATTACCTTTTCCATAGGAATAACTACCTGAGTAACGTACTGCTCAAAGCCTAAACGCTTGATTTCCGTCTCAATATAGTTTTTCACTTTATTTTCCTGTCCGCTGATTGCTTTCAGCACATACCATTTCAATTCGCTCATTATGGGAAATTACTTTTTTAGTTGAACACGTTGATTAGCATTCCTATTATATTGCTGATTGCTTTAGAAAACAATTCATCAACGCCAAAGGTGAATAATGCCAAAATAACAGTTGCAATAGTAACTACGATAGTTGAAGACTGCAGATCAGACCATTTCGGCCACTCTACTTTGTGTCTGAATTCGTGATAAGAACCTTTTAAAAATTCTACTAAGCTCATTATTTTCTTTTTGCACGGGCACAAGGATTCGAACCCTGATCAACGGTGTTGGAGACCGGTATCCTACCATTGGACGATGCCCGTAGATTAAAAGTTCCGTAAGTTTCCTTACGGAACTTTAATTATATTAAGATGATTAGTCTAAGATTTCAGTAACCTGACCTGAACCAACTGTTCTACCTCCTTCTCTGATCGCAAATCTAAGACCTACGTTAAGAGCGATTGGCTGTAACAATTCTACAGTGATCTCTAAGTTATCACCAGGCATTACCATTTCTACACCTTCTGGTAAGAAGATCTCACCTGTAACGTCAGTTGTTCTAACGTAGAACTGAGGACGGTACTTGTTGTGGAATGGAGTGTGACGTCCACCTTCTTCTTTAGAAAGAATATATACAGAAGCTTTGAATTTCTTGTGAGGCTTCACAGAATCTTTCTTAGCGATTACCATACCTCTCTTGATGTCAGTTTTTTCAATACCTCTCAACAATAGACCTACGTTATCACCAGCTTCACCTCTGTCTAGGATTTTTCTGAACATTTCAACTCCTGTAATTGTAGAAGTTAATTTTTCTTCACCCATACCGATGATATCTACAGGATCTCCTGTATTGATAATACCAGCTTCGATTCTACCAGTTGCAACAGTACCTCTACCTGTAATAGAGAATACGTCTTCGATTGGCATCAAGAATGGCTTGTCAGTATCTCTTGGTGGTTGCTCGATCCATTCGTCAACAGCATCCATCAATTGCTCAACAGATTTGAACCACTGGTCATCAGTCTTAGCACCTCCTTCTGCAGTAGCAGCAGTAAGAGCACCAAGTGCAGAACCTTGAATTACAGGAGAGTTATCTCCGTCAAATTCGTAAGTAGACAATAGATCTCTAAGTTCCATTTCCACAAGCTCTAATAACTCAGCGTCATCAACCATGTCAACTTTATTCATGAAAACAACGATTCTTGGTACGTTTACCTGACGGCAAAGCAAGATGTGTTCTCTAGTCTGAGGCATAGGACCGTCAGTTGCAGCACATACTACGATAGCTCCGTCCATTTGAGCAGCACCAGTTACCATGTTCTTTACGTAATCCGCGTGACCCGGACAGTCAACGTGAGCATAGTGTCTTTTTTCAGTTTCGTATTCGATGTGAGCAGTATTGATAGTAATCCCTCTTTCTTTTTCTTCAGGAGCAGAGTCAATAGATGAGAAATCTTTTTTCTCAGCAAGACCTTTGCTAGCCAATACAGCAGAAATTGCTGCAGTAAGTGTAGTTTTACCATGGTCAACGTGACCAATAGTACCAATGTTCAAGTGTGGTTTGTTACGATTAAACGTTTCCTTTGCCATGATTTAAATTATTTATTTTATTGTTTATTCAAATTTTCGGTGTGCAAATATAATGAATTTTTAAATACTAAAATCTTTTTGTCAAAAAAAACTTACGATTCAATCCAAAAAATGGCAAACACCCTTCTTCTGTATATTGGAACTGCAAATTTATAACAAAAAAATGAATTAAAAAAAAACACATTACAAATCCACAGCCTTTTTTCTGTCGTATATTTAAATGAACTATCAATTAAAATAAATTTTATGAAAAAACTTTTCAACATTTGTCTGGCTACATTTGCTCTTATCACGATATTTTCCTGTGATGACGATGAAAACAGTATGCCCGAAACACCATCGATGACTCCGGCTCCGGATCTTATGGTATATGGTTTAGGTGCCAACAATGAGCTCTTTACTTTTAATGCCAATAACAGCTACTCTTTTTCTTCCAACAAACCCATCACAGGCCTTGCTTCAGGAGAAAGACTTTTAAGTATTGATTTCAGACCTGCTACGGGAGAACTTTATGCCGTGTCCAATACAAGTAAACTGTATATCATCAATACCTCTACCGCAACTACCAGAGTAGTGAGCACTACCGCTTTTACTCCAGCGGTTTCAGGAACGGTCACTTCCATTGATTTTAACCCGACCGTTGACCGTTTGAGACTGGTAAGCAATACAGGACAGAATTTACGGATCAATCCTGAAAACGGAGTCACCGCAGCTATGGACACCAATATTGCCACTACGGCCTCTATTTCTGGCATTGCTTATACCAACAGTAAATCCGGCGCTACATCGACAGTACTCTATGACCTTGACCTGACTTCAGGAAAATTATTCAAGCAGGATCCTCCCAACAACGGAACTTTGGTAGAAGTGGGAAGTTTAGGTCTGACATTTACAGGTCAGGCAGCATTTGATATCAGCCCTGATAATGCCAATGCGCTGATGGCTGTTACCAGCGGTGGACAAAACGCCCTTTATAAGGTAGATCTCAGTACAGGAAAAGCATCAAGCTTAGGAACGCTTGCTCAAAAAGTTATTGATCTTGCCATACCAACGAATGCAGTTGCTTATGCAATTGATAATACAAATGCACTTCAGATTTTTGACCCTAACAAACCTGAACCGGTTTCAAAACCAATTACAGGATTACAGTCCGGAGAAAATATTCTGGGAATTGATTTCAGACCTTTAAACGGGCAGCTATATGCTTTGGGGAACTCAAGCAGGATTTACACGATTAATTTAGGTACCGGAGCAGCAACAGCAGTTGGCGCACAATTTCCTACAGCTCTTTCAGGAACTGACTTTGGTTTTGATTTTAATCCTACGGTTGATAAAATAAGAGTGGTAAGCAATACCGGGCAGAATTTAAGATTAGATCCTGTTACGGGAGGAATTACTGCTACAGATTTAGCTCTTAATCCCGGAACACCTGCCATAGGTGCGGCCGCTTATACTGATAATTTTGCAGGCGCTACGACAACCAATTTGTTTGTGATTGATCATAATACTGACAAACTTTATTTACAGACTCCTCCAAACAATGGAGTACTCGTAGAAAGAGGGTCTTTAGGAATCAATATAGCTTCAGCTAACGGATTTGATATCGGAAGCACAAGCCAGAAAGCTTATCTTTTAGCGACTGTGGGTGCCGAAACAAAGATCTACAGTATCAATACGACCAGCGGTGCTGCAGCATCACTTGCTACTTATCCAAACGCAGTGAGAGGCTTTACCATTGGGTTGGGATTTTAGAATACAGACTTGATTTCATATTAAAAGAAGCCCCGGACAGAATATCTGTCCGGGGCTTCAACTATATAAAAATAATGAAAGAATGATTTTTAAAATCTTACAGAACTTTGTTTCCACTATCTTCCGGTTTCAAAGGATCTAAAAATCATCAACCGTTTTCTTCGTTTTATTGAATATCCAAAAGATGATCGGGAAAATCAAAAGCGTTAAAAATGTTGCTGTAATCAAGCCTCCGATGATCACAATAGCCAGTGGTTTCTGTGATTCTGAACCGATTCCCGTAGAAAGCGCTGCCGGCAGTAAACCTATAGATGCCATTAACGCAGTCATGATCACAGGGCGGGTTCTTGATCTGACCCCATTAAATATTGCCTCATCGATTTTTAATCCGTCTTTTACATTCTGATGGAATTCTGTGATGAGAATAACACCATTCTGTATACAGATTCCTAAAAGAGCAATCATCCCGACTCCTGCAGAAATTCCAAAATTCATATGGGTGATATGCAGTGCAATGATTCCTCCGATCAGCGCAAAAGGCACATTAGCCAATACCAGAAATGAATCTTTCATATTTCCAAAAAGAATGAATAACAAAAAGAAAATCCCTATAATACTGATCGGAACAACCTGCATCAATCTTTTAGAAGCCCGCTGCTGATTTTCAAACTGCCCTGTCCAGCCTACAGAATATCCGTCAGGAATTTTGATTTTTGCGACTTCTTTCTGTGCATCACCTATCGTTCCGCCTAAGTCACGGTCACGAATTGAGAATTTGATTCCGATATATCTTTTAATATCATCCCTGTAAATAAAAGCGGCCCCGTTATCTTTGACAATCGTACTGATTTCTTTTAACGGAATCTTTGAACCGTCCTGTGTAGGAACCATCAGCGATGCAATATCTTTTTCATCTTTCCTGTACTCTTCAGAGTAACGAAGCCTGATCGGGAATTTTCTTTCCCCTTCAAACATCTCAGAAGCCGTTTTTCCACCAAAAGCCATTTCCAAAACTGACTGTGCGTCATCGGGCATCACTCCGTACGCTGCCATTTTATCTCTGTCAAGCACCACGCTGACTTCCGGCTGACCTATATTTTTAATAATTCCGGCATCTTTTACACCCTCTACATCCTTAATGGATTTGAGAACCTGATCGGCTAACTGATCCAGTATCTGCAGATTATCACCGTAAATTTTAATTCCGTTTTCTGCTTTAAAACCTGCAACTGCTTCAGCCACATTATCGGAGATCGGCTGGGAATAATTAAAAGTAATTCCCTGGTAATTTCTCAGTTTTTTGTCAATCTCTTCTACCAGTTCTTCATAATTGATTTTCCGTTTCCATTCATCTTTTGGTTGTAGATTAACGGCAAACTGTACAAAACCGAATCCATTGGGGTCTGTTCCGTCATTACTTCGTCCGGTCTGAGCAAGTACATCAGTTACTTCGGGAACGCTCATTATATCTTTTTTAAGGATATCTGCAGTTTTCAGTGATTCTTTTAATGATGAACTCATCGGCATTTCTGCAGTAATCCAAAGGGAGCCTTCATTTAACTGGGGTAAAAATTCTGTTCCTAAAAATTTACCCGAAAACAGAGTGACCGCCATGAAAGAAAGTGCAACTATTAAACTCAGTTTTTTATGCTTAAAGGTAAAACTGAAACCTTTCAGGACAATTCGGTCCCAGAAATTCACAAAAGGATTATTCTTTTCCCTCACATTTTTATTCAAAAGCATATGGGTAAGTACAGGAACCAGGGTCAGAGTAAAAATCAAAGCTCCGATCAAAGCAAATCCCAGGGTAAATGCTAACGGTGAAAACATTTTACCTTCTACTTTCTGGAATGAGAAGATTGGGATCAGTGAGGTGATAATAATTAATTTTGAAAAGAAGATCGCTTTTCCCAAACCGGTCCCTGTCTGCTTGATCCACCCCGCCTTTGCCATCTTGTTAAATTTTTCCGGACCGTACTTTTTGGCTTTATGATCGAGCATCACAAAGATCCCTTCCACCATGACGACGGCACCGTCAATAATGATCCCGAAATCAACAGCACCCAGTGACAGCAAATTAGCACTCATTCCTGCCATCTTCAGACATAAAAACGCAAACAGAAGGGACAGCGGAATGATGATCGAAACAATCAGGGTCGTACGCCAGTCTGCCATGAAGATCAGAACGATGACTGTTACCAGAATAATCCCTTCCAGTAAATTGTGCATGACGGTCTCGGTTGTAAAATCCATCAGGTTATCACGGTCATAGAACGTAACCATTTTCACGTCTTTCGGAAGTATTTTTTCATTCAGTTCATTGATTTTAGCCTTTACACCAACCAAAACTTCACGGGGATTTTCGCCTTTCCTCATCACCACGATTCCCTCCACGGTATCATCATGGCTGTTAAGACCGGCCTGCCCTACTCTGGGCAAAGAACTTTCATGAACTTCTGCCACATTTTTGACGAGAACAGGATTTCCGCTTTCATTCTGAATTGTAATATTCCCGATATCTTCAACAGACTGCACCAAACCGATACCACGTACCACGTATGCCTGCCCGTTCTTCTCAATAACATCTCCCCCGACATTCAGGTTACTTTTGGTCACTGCTTCAAAAATCTGTGAGGGGGTCAGGTTATATTTGTCCAAAGCTCTGGGGTCAATACTCAATTCAAAAACCTTGTCCTGCCCGCCAAAAACGTTGATATCTGCAACACCGGGAACCCCTCTGAGCGCACGGTCAATCACCCAGTTTTGTAAGGTCAGCAGTTCACGGGAGTCTTTGGTTTTACTTTCCAGAGTATATCTGAAAATTTCTCCTGTCGGTCCGTAGGGGGGCTGTACTTCAGGATCAACTTCATCCGGAAGACTTACATTCCGAAGCTGATTATTCACCTGATTCCTGGCAAACATATCATCTACGCCATCGTCGAAAAGAATTTTAACAATCGAAAGTCCAAACATCGTGGTACTTCTCACACTTGTTTTTTTCTGAACAGGGCTCATGGCCAGTTCGATAGGAGTTGTAACAAAACGCTCCACTTCTTCTGCGCTTCGACCATTCCACTGGGTAATAATGACGATTTGGGTATTGGTCACATCAGGAAAGGCTTCAATCGGCATATTTTTGAAGCTGATAAATCCCGCAACTGCCAAAATCGCCACCCAGATAAATGTGAATGCTTTATTTTTAAGTGAAAACGAAATTATATTTTTAATGAATTTATTCATGCTGAATAGATATTAGATAATAGATTTCAGATATTAGCGTATTTTGAAATAAACAAAATCACCTGTCTTGCTGTATTTAATTGATGATGCAGGTAAATCCTGAGCTTAGTTTTTCAGTGATCGGTAAATCAACAACTGATTATTGGTGATCACATTTTCTCCTTCGGCTAATCCTTCAGAAATGTAAGTAACGTCACCCAGCTGTTTCAGAACTTTTATTTCTTTTACTTTCACATCGGTTCTAGATTTGAAAACCACCACAAAACTTCTGTCATCATCAAAAATCACTGCTTTCGAAGGCACTGTCAGCGCGGAAGCATTTTCAGATTTTGAGACTTTGATCGTTGCCTTGCTTTCCGGAATCAACAGTCCGTTGGCATTGTCCAGAACAACTCTCGCCTGCATCGCATTGGTCTGCGGATCGATGATCTTAAATATTTTATCTATTTTACCGTCAAATACTTTGTCAGGGTAAGACAGGGTAGAAACCTGAGCGGCCATTCCCAGACTGATTTTATCAATATCAGATTCATTGACATTCATGATCGCCCAGACATTGGTGGTATTGGCAACATCAAAAATATTTTCGCTCCGGTCACTTCTAAGCTGCATATCTTTGTTGATGTCTTTATGGACAATATATCCATTGATCGGTGCGAGAACGCTGTAAAGATTTCCTTTTTTGACATTGTACACAGTACTTACTGCTGCAGATCTCTGCATCTGGTCCTGTGCTTTCTGGACCTGGCTCTTAGCTTCCAGAACCTCTCTTTCGGTTGTCAGTTTTCCTTCGTACATTTCTTTAGCAACACGAAGATTGTTTTGGGCAACAACCAAATCTGTTTTGGCATCACTTACATCTTTCTGTACATCCGCCAGCTCAGTACTTCTGATGGTCGCCAAAACCTGCCCTTTTTTCACATAATCTCCCAGCTCAACATTGACACTCATCACATTTCCGCCTACCAGAGGATAGACATCAATGTAAGAGTTCCTGTCAGCAGATATTTTTCCGTAAAAATTATAAGTATCTTCTATATTTCTGAATTCGGCTTTTGCCATGGTGATGGATTCAAGCATGGTATTGCTGAGTTCAAAGCCTTTGGGCTGAGTTTCTTTCGGAGCTTCCTTTTTTGAACAGGCTGTTAAAAAAAGTGCGGTAATGACAGGGAATATTATTTTTTTCATTTTAATAGAAGATTTTCGTTTGTACCAGTTGATTGAGTTGCTCTACAGATTGGATCAGTTCATTTTTCATATCATAAATCTGCTGCGAAGTCTCTCTGTAGCTTTCCATAAAGTCTGTGAATTCGATGAGATTGACATTTCCGTTTCTGAAATTTTTCAGAATCCCGTTGTAGACCAGATCGAGATTGTCAAGATCGGTTGATTTTATTTCGAGCAGCTGATCGTATTGATTTTTCCACATTTGAAAAGCTGACTGCACTTTGGTTTCGAGATTCAGTTTCTGGAATTCCGCATTTCTCTGATTCTGCTGTACAGCATAATTGGCTTTCTGCACATTGCCTTTATTTACTTTCCAGAGCGGCAATGGAATTCCGACTTTAAGGTTTACTTCATTTCTGAAAGTCCCTGAGTTCTGATCGTACTCTGCACCTACATTCAGATCCGGGACATTGAGGGATTTCTGCCACTGCGCATAGAGTTTGGAATTATCAATCAGTTTCAGGTTAAATTGATAATCTGCATTGTTCTCCAGTGCTTTTCTCTGAAGATCAGATTCATCTCCGAAAGGCTGTGCCGCAAGAATTTCTTTCACTTCATCATCTGAGATCTGAGGCTCAATATTTTCTGTAATTCCTGTAAGAACTTTCAGGTTCTGTTCATATTCAAGAATATTTTTACTGATTCCGAGTTTATCATTATTCAGCTGAATGACAATACTCTGCAGTCTCACCTCGTCTTTAAGAGAAACATTTCCTTTGGCCGACTGTATCTTATAGGCTTTGAGAAGATCATTCATATACCCCAGCTGCTTGTCGGTATTTTTAAGCTTCAATTTCTCGAAGTAAAGATTGTAGTAATTGGTATGCAGCTGGGTACGAAGGTCTACCAGCAGCTGAGTGAACTGAAGCTGTGCCATCTCTTTGTTGGATTTTGCAAAAGCAACTTCATTTTTCTTTTTACCCCCCATGTAGATTAGCTGGGTAATCTCAAAACCTTTGGCTTTACCTGCCTGCAGAACTTTTCTGTCTTCAGGATTATAGGCGTTGATGTAACCGCTCATCTGAGGAAGTTCCCAGATTTTAGCCTGCAGAATATCTGCATCAGCCATGTTGATGTTGTACTGTTCGGCAAGAAGCTGAAGATTGTTGGCTTGAAAGGCATTTTCGCAATCCAAAAGCGACATTTGCTGTTGCGCTGTCATTATAGAAGAAATAACAACGAACAGTCCTGCAATTTTGTTCATTCTCTCAATTTTGATGACAAAAGTGCGGCTCCACGATTAAAACGACCTTAAAGGATGCTTAAAAAAAAATTAAATTTATTTTAGGGAGGTATCTGTAATGTTGCGACAATAAGGATATGAAAGAATAATTCTCAAGAAAATCAAACAGATTTTTTATAAAGGCAGAATGATAAATAATTTCTTACATCTTTAGTTCAATCCACTATTTATTAAAAGTAACGGTAAATTTATTGATCTGTTCGGAAGGCGAACTGTATATAATTTTCGCATTATGATATTCCAGGATTCTCTGGGCAATCCGGAGACCGAGGCCTGAGCCGGTAATGTTCTGAGAATTATTTCCGCGCATAAAAGCATCAAAAAGTCTGGGCTGCTCTTCCTCTGAAATGGTATTTCCTGCTGTAATAACATCTACGGTGAGTTGAGATTCGGTTTCTGTTATTAATACTTTTGCTTCAGAATCTGATGAATAGACAGCGGCATTTTTTAAAAGGTTAATAAAGACAATATTTAAAAGGGACTGTACTCCGTTAATGGTCAGAAAAGCCTGCTCTGAAGTATTTTCAGAAATCAAAAAATCCATTGTAAGATTGGGAAAGCTTTTCTGGACGCGCTCAAAAGATTCAAATATTACTTCATCGATCCGTACCTCTTCATAGATCGTCTGAATATTCTCTTTGTCAAATTTTGTAAGAAGCAGAAGAGAATTCGTTAAGTCTGACAACTGATAGACATCTTTCAGCATTTGCTTCAGAGAAGAAAGGGTTTCAGAAGAATGCTGTTCCAGTTTAATCAGATTTTCCAGCTGGAAGGCCATTCGGGTAATCGGAGTTCTGATTTCATGGGATGCACTGGCTGTAAAATCCCTTTGTGACTGAAAAACATCGTTAAGGCGCACAATCATGGTATTGAAGGACTTTGCAAGGATGCTGATCTCATCATTAGACTGTTCCACAGGGATCTGTGTATTTAGTTTGTGGGCAGTCACTTCAGAAATTTCTTTGTTCAGATCTTCTAAAGGCTGAAGGAATTTTCCCATAAAATAATAGCTGAAAAATCCGATCAGAAGTGTGCAGGTAATAAATGCGGTGATCAGAAGATATTTGAGATAGTCAAGTTTTGACTGTCCGTTGGTATCAAATGCACTGGTGAGGATATAATAGTTTTCCCCGTTAATTTTTTTAAGGGCAGCGTAGACTTCGGGTACGGTATCTTCGGTATGAACAGCTTTCTTCTGATCAATGTCCTGCAGAAGTTTTTTATCCCAGGTCACTTTTCTGTCCTTGATCGTACTGTAAATAAGTTCTTTTTTGGAATTGAAGATCAGAATGGTCTCATTCAGAAGAACATTATCTGAATTCTCATTAAAAAAGATAGGCGCCTCTTCCTCAAAATTCTTAGATTTTGAAATAAAGTTCGTGGTAAAATCCAACCTGCGGACAAATCTTTCTTTAAACTCCTCTTTTCTGAAATCGTTGAAAGATATATAAATGATAATAAGGACAAAACCAAAAAGTAATGAAAATGAAATGCTGAGGGTAAGTGCAATTTTCCTTTTTAAAGACATCTATAAAGGATTTAGATAATATCCGAAACCGGAACGGGTATGAATTAATTTAACTTTAAAATCCTTATCCAGTTTTTTTCTCAGGAAATTGATATAGACCTCAACCGTATTGGTATTGGTATTAAAATTATGTTCCCAGACATTTTCTGTGATCTGTTGTTTGGACACTGTTCTTCCCTGGGCTTCTGCCAGATAAACCAACAGCTGAAATTCTTTCAGGGTCAAAGCAATTTCGTTTCCTGACCGGAATACTTTCTGTTCTGTTTTATTGATAATCAGGTCATCGATTCTGATGATATCCTGATCTGTTGCATCGGACGGCACTTTACGTCTCAGTAGAGAATTCATTCTCAACAACAGTTCCTCAAACTGGAAGGGTTTCACCAGATAATCATCTGCGAGCCGGGTAAAGGCATCTTTTTTATCTGAAAGATCCCCATAGGCGGAAATGATGATGATGGGTGTGTTTTTATCAAAAGACCTGATGGTCTGGCAGACATCCAATCCGTTTATTTTCGGTACGTTGATATCCAGCAGATATAGATCGTACGAATTGCTTTTGATCTGGCGCAGGAAAGTTTCTCCGTCATAAATTCTGTCGGTGGTAAAACGGTTGGACTCTAAAAACTTACTCAGTTCTGCTGAGAGAATGAGATCGTCTTCTAATAGAAGAATATTCATCAAGGGGATATTTACTACGAATTTAACGAAAAAAATAATGTGAAAACGTATCGGTAGAAGTAAGAATTCCTGTCCGTACCTAAAATGTTAAAGCAATATTCGATGTAAAGCTGCTGACCTGTCTGTTTTTCATTTTTCATTTATGATTCATTAAAATAATATTAAACTTTTAAGAGGAATACAAATGTTCACTTTTGATGCCCCAAAGGAGTTTATGCCTCATCAAAAGTATCGGCAGATTACTTATTACACCCTCTATCTTCGCAGCGAAATAATTTTTTAAAACCTTCGAATGTAATAACTCAATATTTTTAAATACTTTTGTATATGCTTTAGGGGTATTCTGAAAAGAATTGAGACAGTCCCTTTGAACCTGATACGGCTTACACCGACGTAGGGAAAAGCAATAAGTCATTATTCTGACAGAAGATGACTGTTGTTCCCGATTGATCCTAAAGCTTTATTCATAAAATAACAGAATGGAAAACAATCTCTGGAAACACGTACTTAACGTAAGAAAAACCTCCCCCCTGATTCACAATATCACCAATTATGTGGTCATGAACAATACCGCCAATGCGCTCCTGGCGATTGGTGCATCCCCGATCATGGCTCATGCAAAATCCGAGGTGGAAGAAATGGTCAGCATTTCGCACGCACTGGTAATCAATATAGGAACCCTAGATGAATATTTGGAAGAGACAATGCTGCTTTCGGCAAGAAAAGCGAATGCATTAAACAAACCCTGGATCTTAGATCCTGTAGGAGCCGGGGCAACCTCTTACCGCAATTCTGTTTTAAGTCAGCTACTGGATCTGAATCCTACAGTAATCCGCGGAAATGCCTCTGAAATCATTGCCCTTGCACAATTTAACAACACGATTACAAAGGGAGTCGACAGTACGGCTGCGAGCAATGAAGCGGTTGAAGCAGCCAAGGTTCTCGTGCAAAATCATCAATCGGCAGTCTGTATTTCGGGTGAAACTGATATTGTTATCAGCAAAGATCAGATGATCTATCTGAAAAACGGTCATTCAATGATGACAAAAGTGACAGGACTGGGGTGTACGGCTTCAGCCCTCATCGGTGCATTCATCGGGGTCACTGAAAATACAACGGAAGCTGTAGTTGCCGCTGTGAGTTTTTTAAGCATTGCAGGAGAATTAGCGGCTCAGGAAAGTGCAGGTCCTGCAAGTTTACAGCTTACCATTATCGATAAACTTTACAATATAAGTGAAGAGGAATTTTACGGGCATTTGAAATTATTCAGTTATGATCTGTAATCCTGCGTTTCCCTATCAGCTGTACCTGGTGATTTCAGAGAAAGACTGCCTCGGAAAAGATTTTCTTGAAGTCGCTGAACAGTCGATTTTAGGAGGTGTGGATATGATTCAGCTTCGTGAAAAGGATGCTTCGACGAAAGATTTTCTTCACAAAGCCCTACAGCTCAGAGAGATCACCGAAAAACACAGCATTCCACTTATCATCAATGATCATGCTGAAGTGGCTGAAAAAGCAGGTTCTGCCGGCATTCACGTTGGGAACAGCGATACTGCTCCATTGGTTCTGAGAAACCAAAATTTCTTCAAAGACCGAATGATCGGGTATTCCATTGAATATCTCAGCCAGCTGGAAAATGAGAATACAGAACTGTCTGATTATTTAGGCATCAGTCCCATATTCAGTACCGATACCAAAAAAGATACAGTGACCGAGTGGGGTTTGGACGGACTGTCAAAAATTCGCTCCCTGACAAAAAAGCCTCTGGTTGCCATCGGAAATATAAATCTTTCAAATGCAGCTGCCATTATGAAGGCAGGAGCGGATACGTTAGCAGTCGTTTCTGCGATCTGTACAGCTGAAAATCCTGAGAAAGCAGCCTACCAACTTAAAAATGAAATACTGAAATTAAAAAATACACTTACCCTTCTGTACTGACTATTGCAGGATTCGACGGCAGCGGCGGCGCAGGTATACAGGCAGATATCAAAACATTTTCGGCGCTGGGATGTTATGCAACGTCTGTACTTACCGCACTTCCTGTACAAAACACAATGGGAGTCAGAAAAATATATCCTATCCCGATGGAAGCTGTTGCAGATCAACTGGAAGCAATACTGGATGATATTTTTCCCCAGTCCATTAAAATCGGGATGGTACATACTTCATCACTGGTGGATACCATCGTTCATACTTTAAGTAAATATCCAAAAATACCGGTTGTTTTTGATCCGGTCATGGTTGCGACCAGCGGACACCGGCTGATTGAGGAGGAAACCGTCAACACGATTATTGATAAATTAATTCCCCTCGCTGACATTATAACACCCAATATGGATGAAGCCGGTATATTAGCGGATATGGAAGTAAAAACGTTAGAGGATATGCAGGTCGCCGGTGAAAAGATGATGACATCAGGCTGCAAAAATATACTGCTGAAAGGCGGACATCAGGAACTCCCCACCGTAACGTCATTGTTTTTTAATGAAAACGGGAAACATATACCTTTCGAAACTGAAAAATTCACCACCAATAATACCCACGGTTCGGGATGCACACTCTCTTCAGCTATTGCTGCTTACCTTGCCCGCGGTGAAGAATTATGCGACGCAGTTTCACTGGCACAGCAATATGTATTTGAAGCGATCAGAAGCGGAAAAGATGTTGTGACCGGAAAAGGAAACGGCCCGCTAAATCACTTTTTTAACCCACAAAAACTTATTAAAAATGAACTGGTCTGAATTAACCTGGGAAAAGACTGAGACTAGGTATCAGTCTATCCTGAAGATGCCTTTTGTCACTGAACTGGCTGAGGGAAGCCTGCCTCTGGAAAAATTCAAGTTTTACATGGCTCAGGATTCTTTGTATCTGGAACATTTTGGAAGGGCACTGGCATTCATTGCTGCAAAGGCACACGGTATCAGCGAAACGCTTACTTATATCAGATATGCAGAAACAGCCATTATCGTAGAAAATGCTCTTCACGAATCTTACTTTAAAGATTTCGGAGTCACCGAAAAGGGGATCATGCAGCCTGCCTGTCATCATTATGTTCACTTTTTAAAGAGTACAGCTGCGTTGGATTCTGTAGAAATTGCAATGGCAGCAGTCCTCCCCTGCTTCTGGATTTATCAGAAAGTGGGAGAGCATATTTATAAAAATCTGCATTCTGAAAATAATCCTTATCAGAAATGGATTGACACCTATGCAGGAGATGATTTTGCACACGCTGTCCAGCAGGCGATTGACCTCTGTGACCGCGCAGCTTCTGAAACGACTCCGGCCATCAGGGAAAAAATGACAGAAGCATTTATTACTTCCTCAAGGATGGAGTATTCTTTTTGGGAAGCGGCTTATGAATTAAAAAGCTGGACGGACTAAAAATTCTAACGATTTTCCAAATATAAAAAAGCCTTTCAATAATATATTGAAAGGCTTTTTATTGTATTGGGTTTCCCGCTTTGCGGAGAGAGAGGGATTCGAACCCCCGGACCTGTTACAGTCAATAGTTTTCAAGACTATCGCAATCGACCACTCTGCCATCTCTCCTTAAACTCCGATGATATCTTCGTTTTTGGTGGTGCAAATATAATATGTTTTTCTTAATCTTCAAAATATATTTTTACATTTTAAAAACAAAAGATGAATGTTTTTGTTTTCAGGTTCAGAAATGTTGAAGTGCGGGTTGAAAATTCCGGGCAAAAAAATATCCCGAAAAAATCGGGATTTACAGTGAGCCAACTACGGGACTTGAACCCGTGACCTCTTCCTTACCAAGGAAGCACTCTACCGCTGAGCTAAGTCGGCATTAAAAGAAAAAAATCACGCTGTGATAGGGTGATTTTTTTGAGCGGAAGACGAGGGTCGAACTCGCGACATTCAGCTTGGAAGGCTGACGCTCTACCAACTGAGCTACTTCCGCAATTTTGTTTCCAAAATTATTGGTAAACGCTGCGCAAACTTAGGAAAAACCTGTATAATCTGCAACATTTTTTTAATATAAAATGTGGGGAGAGCAGGATTCGAACCTGCGAAGCCGAAGCAACTGAGTTACAGTCAGTCCCATTTAGCCACTCTGGAATCTCCCCAGATATTTTATATTAAATTGAGCCTCCAGAGGGACTCGAACCCACGACCTGCTGATTACAAATCAGCTGCTCTAGCCAACTGAGCTATGGAGGCAATTTACATAAAAACTGAAAGCTATCAGAGAAACTCTACTCTGTGCTGCATCAGCAGTTAAAAAAAATCACGCCTGAAGGTGTGAAATTGAGCGGAAGACGAGGGTCGAACTCGCGACATTCAGCTTGGAAGGCTGACGCTCTACCAACTGAGCTACTTCCGCAATTTTGTTTCCAAAACCATTGGTAAACGCTGTGCAAACTTAGGAAAAACCTTTTAAACCTGCAACATTTTTTTTAATATAAAATGTGGGGAGAGCAGGATTCGAACCTGCGAAGCCGAAGCAACTGAGTTACAGTCAGTCCCATTTAGCCACTCTGGAATCTCCCCAGATGTTTTATATTAAATTGAGCCTCCAGAGGGACTCGAACCCACGACCTGCTGATTACAAATCAGCTGCTCTAGCCAGCTGAGCTACGGAGGCAAAAATTAAAAAGATTTCAAAAAACGATTGTTCCTTTTTGCGAGTGCAAATATAGAACAGATTTTTTGAAATCTCAAACTTTTTTAGAAACTTTTTTTAATTTATTTTCTAAGCCAATTCTTTTTTCTTGATTAACAGTTTCTTAGCCGCATCAACGCACTGGTCTAAACTTTCTTCAAAACTTGTACCTGTCTTTTTTACGACAATATCTTCACCGGGAACAACCAAAATGAGTTCCGTAGTTTTGTTGGCTCTATCAGAATTGTTTTCCACTTTCAAAAACACTTTGCATTCCTGAAGCTTATCGTAAAAGGTGTTAAGCTTGCTTACTTTTTTGTCAACATGTGACTCTAACGGTTCGTGCGGAGTTAAGCCGATTGCTTGTACTGAAATCTTCATAATTCTTCTTTTTTAACAGCTCTTGGATGAGCCTGATTAAACACTTTTTTCAACTGTTCTATATTGGCATTCGTATACACCTGCGTACTTGCGAGACTGGAATGCCCTAAAATTTCTTTTACTTTTGATATCTCTGCCCCGTTATCCAAAACATGCGTTGCAAAGCTGTGTCTCAGGATATGCGGACTTTTCTTTTGCTTTGAAGTAACAAGACTAAGGTACTTATTAACGGTTACATAAACAAATTTTTCGGTCAGTTTTTTTCCCTTTCTGTTGACAAAAAAATACTGATGAAAGCCTTCCTGAGGTTTTCTGATTTCTTTATAAAGCATCAATAATTTTGCCAAGTCAGATGAAATCGGAATGTAACGTTCTTTATTTCCCTTACCCAAAATCTTCAGCTGCTCACCTTCCAGATTTACACTTTCAAATATTAAGCCACAAAGCTCTGCCTTCCTGATCCCGGTCTGGTACAGAACCTCAATGATGCATTTTTCAAGAATATCGTCTGAATGGTTCAAAATCGTATCCTGAAGCGTTCCCATTTCTTCCTCTGACATGGGAATCTGTTTTTCTGCATAAAATTTCAGCGAGCTGACGGCATCGACCGGAGAAACTTCGATTTCACGGATTTTGAGAAGGAACAGGTAGAAACTTCGCAGGGAAGATAATTTTCGGTTGATGCTTCTTTTGGAAATATCACGCTCACTGAGATCAACGATAAAATTCCTGATTGTTTTTTTATCGGCTTTTATAATATTTTCAGATCCTTCTGTTTTCAGATAAAAAGCATAGAAATCATCAAGATCCTTCCGGTAGCTCGTAATGGTGTGAGGCGAATACCTCTTTTCAAGTTGTAGATAGTCTAAAAACTTCTCCCGCATGGCATATATATAAAACAAAAAATCACTTCTCAAATATAACTATTTAAGAAGTGACGGAGTATGTGTTTAAGAAAATTTCTTAAGCCTGTTCTTCCTTGCTTAATCCTCTTTGCTTATAAGCAGCTTTTAATCTTGCTTGTCTAAGAGTTACAGAAGGCTTGATAAAAGCTTGTCTCGATCTTAACTGACGAACTGTACCAGTTTTATCAAATTTTCTTTTGTATTTTTTCAGTGCTCTATCGATGGATTCACCATCTTTTACAGGTATTATTAACATAATTTACATCTCATTTTGGATTGCAAAAATAGAACTTTATTTCGGAGTAGCCAAATTATTTTTCAAAATTTTCAAATAAGCTTCAGGCTATTAATACATCCATTTTTCCTAAATTTGAATAGTTAACTTTAAAATATCATCTAAACCACACAACTTATGAAAAATTATCTTTTAAAAAAAGTATTGAGCTTTATTGTATTACTATTTATTTGCCAACTTGGAATTGCACAGGTTGGGATCAATACAACCACACCTAATCAGGATGCTGTCCTGGACATCACATCTTCCAACAAAGGATTCCTGCCTCCAAGACTTGCACTGACCTCCACTTCACAGGCCTCCCCGTTAAACCAGCACGTTGCAGGAATGGTTGTCTATAATACAGCCATCCAAAACGGTTTATCAGAAGGGCTTTATCTTAATGACGGGACAAAATGGGAAATCCTGAATGTGGTTTCAGAAACTGAAGGTTCTGTCCTGACGAAAACAAAATACAGGGGAAGAAATCTTGCCGTAAACGGATACGACAAGCCTACCCTTCACGTCCCATCCATGAATATGGAGTTCAGATTCGCTACCACAGCCGGATCTACTTATCTTGAAGTCCGGTTATTGTCAGCACCTTCTGCAGATGTCACCTATTACGCCAACGAACACTGGTTTGGAAACAACACGGGCGGAGGAAAACAATCTGTCACTTTTACTCCAGATAATTGGAATACATGGTCAAGAGCGCTGTCCAACGGTGTATGGAATAATTCATGGGGATATCAGTATCAAATTTCCACAAAGGACGGAGTCGTTCCGGGAAGCAATGACCTGCTGGCCGGAAACTTCTACGGCTTTAATAATTACGGAAACGGCGCAGGCGCAGAGCAGGAAATGTATGTGCTTGCATTCGAACAGTATTAAATTTTCTGATTGATACAGAACCGATGTAATGACAGTGCCGGATAATTATTCAGATACTGTCATTACATGATTTTCCAGGCAGTTCTCAATAATTAGGATTTCCGGATGAACGTATTTGAACAAAAATCTGTATCTTTGCCTTTACTAACACATGGGGTTGACTGGTTTCGACAGCAAGATCAATGGGTAAGTAAGCATGCAGAGAACCGTAGTGCGATCTCTTTAATCCCTTGCTACAAACTTTTAACTGGCAACGAAGAGTTCGCTCTTGCAGCTTAATCCGAATAAAGTAAGATTTCAAGCGTTTTCCCGAAGATAGTAAGGAAGCAGGATGTCTCACAAATGCTCTGTTCTGCGGCGTTTGATCCTGAGATATAGTAATGCAGGAATAAGGTTTTAGACGCTTTGGCTAAAACTCGAAAACCTCAGAAGATAAGCCGGAAGTTGGGTGTTTGCTCTCTGCCTCCGGTCGAAAATCAACAGTAAAATAAGCATGTAGAAATCTTATGTATTGCTTGTTTGGACGAGGGTTCGAATCCCTCCAACTCCACAAACTTTAATTCCGGACACCTTTAGGTGTCCTTTTTTATCGTCATATCCAACCAATTACACGCAAATCCGCATTAATTAAAATCAAATAAAATTAACTAAACGTAAAATATCCGCCCCCCTCCCACCCCTTTCTATTATCTTTATAGAGATAACTATGATGATTGTAAAATGATACATGTAAGTTTCATATTAAAAGAAACAAATTCTCAAAAAACTTCAGTAATTCTACATTTCCGATATGACAATAAGACAGGAAAAATTTTTGCAAAAGTTCCAGGGATTATTTTTTCGTTGATTCATGGATTGATTCAGGTTGTTATTATCCTTATGACAACAAAATAAGATTATGTAGATTATATAAAAACAGGTTAATCCAGAAAGTCAATATATTCCTAAAGTAGATATCGAAGTTACTGTACCGGAACTTTACAGAACTTATGAAGCCAATGAAGTTTCTGCGGACGAGCAATACAAAGCAAAAAGATGGTGATTACAGGTATTCAATATTGGGAAAGATATTCTAGATATTCCTTGAAAGTAGATTATTTCCAGTCTGTCAACTGTTATTTCTCGGATAAAAATAATAAAATCATTTCCCAGATCAGTAAAGGTCAAAAAGTTACCATTGTTGGGGAATGTGCAGGACTTACATTGACTGATGTGGTTATTCAGGATTGTAAATTGTGGGAACGATAACTTATTAATCACAAATAGGAATGAAAAAGATATCTAAAATTACACTGACAGCGGATAATGGAGTTTTTAAATATCTAATTCACGATATTTCACAAGCTATGCTATATAATAAAGAATTGGAGAAATTTAAAATTATTTTTTTAGCAAAAATAATAGAAACTCAAATTATCATTACAGAAAAAAAAGGTTTCAAAGTCATTCCGGAAGACTGGATCAAAATACAACAGTTTTTAGATTATAAAACAGTTGATTTGGTTTTTACAAAGATTTTGGAATTATTTTTTGAAAGTAATTAAATACAATTTAATCTTGCACGGTTTCCCGTAATTAAAATAGAAAAAATAATTTTTAATTCGCATTTAACAGAATCTAAATTTTTGTATATTAAAAATAAAAAAATATCAAAAAAAATGCATGGAATATTAAGCGAAAGTCAAAATTCCCAACATAAAAAGCTACAAGAATTCCTCAATTTTTGGTCTTTGGATAGAATTCAAACTATGAAACTAGAAGACTACACAAATGTTGGAAGCCAAAATACCTTTTGCTATTGGTTAGAGTTTGAAACTGAAATTTTAGGAAGAATTGGAGGCAAACCTTCTAATAAATTTGGTATATGGAAAAGAAAATCAAACGATCCTATAACTTCTAAAAATTTCCTTTATGATGACGATTATGCATGGTATAAAAAATATGGAAATAATTCAAAAGAAGCATTTGACACTGTTAAAAGAATAATAATTGAAATTATCAAGCATTGTAAATCTAGACAATTTCATGAAATTGACAATATCGATTTAGATAGTCTTATTCGTTGGAAAATAGCCTTTATATATTCGGAATATAATTTAATGCCGATTTATAAAAAAGAGATTATTAGGAATATTGCCAAAAGTTTAGATTATGAATATTATAAAAAAGATAAACTTTCGAATATTCACAGTTTTATAGTTTCACAAAAACCAAATGATGAGGATATTTTTGCATTTTCCGGACGAATGTATCAAACTGCAACTACTAACTTATCCAGAAGTTATTATTTAATTGGTTCTAAGTACGCAGATGAAGATGAGAATGATGTGGTTGACGTTTCAGAGCTAATGTATGATAAAGAAGTTATATGTACTGGCTTCTTATGGGGCATAAACTTTAATGATCTACTTGGCAAGGAACATAACATCATTAATAACTGGATTGACGAAAATATTATTGATAAATCCGGAAAATATCAGACAGCAAAAAGAACATTAAATTATTTTTTAAATATAAAACCTGGTGATTTGATAGCTGTTAAATCCCACGGTAGATTTGGAAATCTAACAATTATCGCTTACGCAGAGGTTATTGAAAAATTAGAATATAATTTTGATGATGATGATTTGGGGCATACAATAAAAGTTAGATTTTTAGAGAAAAACTTATGGATTGATACAGGTTTGACCTATGCACAAACCATTCATAAAATTACTCCTTATGAAAGGGATAATCATTTTGAAAAAATTTTTGGGGCTTATGTATTAGAAAATAATTTTACTGAAAATGATAGTGAGGAAGAAATATTTTTAGATGATGAAGAGGATGAATATTTAGAAGAAGATAGAATAAATGATAAAGAAATTAGTGATTATATTAGAAACACTTCATCTTCTCAAATTGTCACCAGAGTACATAATAAAGTTCAAATTGATTTCGCGAAAAAATTAAAAAAAATATATCCAACTGACTCTGTCAGAACTGAGCATAAAAATATAGATATAAAAAGGGAAAACACTTATGAAATCCACATATATGAAGTAAAACCATATAATTCAGTATATTCTTGCATTCGTGATGGCATAGGTCAACTGATTGACTATTCGTTTAACAATTCAAAAGTGAATAAAAAAACTTATTTATACATCGTGGGAGTAGGTATGCCTGATAATAACGAATTGAAATTTATAGAATATTTAAAAAATATTTTAAACATTGAATTTAAATACCTTAATGTCAATGATTAATAGATCCGTAATATTTTTTTGCAATGTTAATTTTTTTTAAAAAATTTGAATCCCTCAAAAAATCAATTATATTTACGAGTTAAACTAATTTATTGAAAATGCATAAATTAAAAGCAGTAGATTTCTTTTGTTCGGGAGGCGGTATGAGTTATGGAATGCAAGAGGCTGGCATACAAATTCTTGCAGGAATAGACATTGATAATACTTGTAAAGAAACATATAAATCTAATATAAAAGGGGCGGAATTTATTCATGCTGATGTTTTTGGTTTACATGAAGAATATCTAGAAGAACAATTATCATTAAAAAAAAATGATGATGAACTTGTTTTAATCGGCTGCAGCCCTTGTCAATTTTGGAGTATAATTAATACGGATAAGAAAAAATCTAAACAGTCTAAAGACTTATTAAAAGAATTCAGACGTTTTGTGGAATATTTTAATCCAGGTTATGTAGTAGTGGAAAATGTACCTGGAGTTCTCAGAAAAAAACGGTCAAGTGGTTTAGGTAGTTTTATAAAATGGCTAGAAGGAAATAACTACAAAGTTCATTTTAATGTACATGAAGTAAGTGAATATGGAGTTCCTCAATATCGAAAACGATTCACTCTAATTGCAAATAGAATAACGAAATATGAAATAACTCCAATAGCTTCAACAAATAAAAAGATTACCGTTAGAGATGTGCTTGGTGTACATAATGGTTTTCCTAAAGTACCACATGGAAATAAAGATAAATCTGATTTTTTACATACTGTTGCACGACTAGAAGAAATAAACTTAAAAAGACTAGAACTCACACCTAAAAATGGAGGAGATAGACTGAATTATGTATTTGATAAAGAGCTAGCACCAGCTTGTCATTATGGTAAACTTGATGGCTTCAGAGATATTTATGGGCGTATGTGGTGGGATCGTCCATCACCAACTATAACAACAAAATTCTACAGTATGTCTAATGGCAGATTCGTACATCCGGAAGAAGATCGCGCTATTTCCTTACGTGAAGGAGCTGTCTTACAATCATTCCCTAAAGAATATAAATTTATAGGTACTAGCGTAGCCCGTATAGCAAGAATGATCGGTAATGCAGTACCACCAAAATATGCTTTCTCAATTGGTCAAGCAATAATTCAAAATCATACTAATGCAGTTTAGAACAAAAGCCAGAGCTGTAGATTTATTGGGTAAAGGACAAATCGCTGATTTACCTACCGCCATTACCGAGTTATGGAAAAATGGCTATGATGCATATGCCGATAATTTAATCGTCGATTTGTATAAAGAGGGATACAATGGGCTTTCAAAATCTTATTTTGTAATTTCAGACGATGGGAAAGGGATGTCTGGAACTGATATTTTAGACAAGTGGTTAGTACTTGGGACAGATTCAAAATCGAGAGCTGAAGTAGATGTAGAATCTGAAGATACATTATGGAAAAAACCACGTATTAAGGCCGGAGAAAAAGGTATCGGGCGTTTATCAGTAGCTTATTTAGGTAACCCAATGTTAATGCTCACTAAGAAAATCGGCTTTCCATTACAAGCAGTATATTTTGATTGGAGACTATTAGAGAATTATAATTTATTTCTGGATGATATTATTATTCCAATTAAATCTGTAGAAAAAATAGAATCACTGATTATTGATTTCTCTGAGCTAAAGAAAATGTTCCTAAAGAATTTTGATAGGGAAACAGATTTAGATAATAAACCAATTTGGGAAGGAAAACAAAGAGAACTAAAATTTGAAATTGTTTTAGAAACAGAAAATTCTTTGCTAGAAAATGCCCTTCTAAATAGAATTTCTTCATTTTTCGAATTGAGTGATGCGCATGGAACAATGTTTATAACATTTAACCCAATTGACCAAATTTTAGCACTTTCAGAAAAAGAAGAAGATGATGATTTGGATGACCGAAAATTTATTATTTCAAGCTTAACAGGTTTTACAAATCCGTTTAAGGATACTGTAATAAAAATTGGAACGGCATTTAATATTCATAAAAATTCGGAAACATACAATTTGCTTACATCACAAGGTGTATTCTTCAGTAAGTCTGACTTTAGTTTAGCGGATGTTTACATCAAAGGAGAGTTTGATGGAAAAGGCAGTTTTAGTGGGAAGATTAGGATATATGATGAAGAAATTGATTATACATATACTAACCCAAGAAAAAAAGACACTCGATCTATTTATGGTAAAATCCCAATTGAGCTAGGTTACTCGCAAGGAAACAGAAATGAGTCAATGCAAGATCAATTATCATTTGATAAAATTGGAGATAAAGTCAAAAATTATGGTGGACTCTATATCTATAGAGATGACTTTAGAGTATTGCCTTACGGAAGAGAAAATGTAGATTTTTTAAATTTTGATAAAAGACGAAATTTAAGAGCAGGGGACTACTATTTTTCTTACAGAAGAATGTTTGGTTATTTAGATTTAAAAAGAGAAACAAATCCTAGTTTACAAGATAAATCAAGTAGAGAAGGGTTGATTAATAACGCTCAATATAGAGCATTTACAAATGACGCAATAGGTTTTTTTATAAGCCTAGCCAAAGATTACTTTCAAACAGATCCAAAATTCTCATTATTTAGAGATAAGCAAAAAGAAATAAAGGACGAAAAGGAAGCGTTAAAAGCTGATAAAGCTAGAGAAAAAGCTGAAAAGATTGCATTTACTAAATTATTAAATGAATATCCAAAAAAATTAGATGAATATCAAACTAAATATGAAAACCTCCTAATCTCTCTAGATGAAAAACTGAATAATATTAATGTTACATATTCGGAGGTGGAAGATATTTTAGATAATCTTCAAAAATTGGATTTAGAATTTAAAGGTTTAATTCCTAAAACACCCAAAAGGTACAAACCTACCGAAACACAAAAAGAACGACTATATAAATTTGAAACTCGCCTAAACACATATAGAGAACAAGTTATACCTAGAAGAGAAGAATTAAATAAAAAAGCACAGGATAAATTAGAAATTCGAGATTTAAAGTTAGATTTTACAAAAAAATATAATAGATATATTGCTTCTCTTGAAAAATCACTTAACGATTATAGGCAACAACTTGATGAAAAATCCTCTGCACTAATTAAAGATTATAGAGAAAGAACAAAAAGATTAGTAAACTCTCTGTCGGAAAATAAAGATAGAATAATTGCCAATTTAGTATCCAAACAACAGGTAAATCAATTTACAGAAGAAATTGAAAGTCAATACAATAAAATCATAGAGGAAGCAGAAAAAACATTATTCCCTTTAGTTGAACACATAAAACGTTTGACTTTCGACATTGATGAAGAACAGATCCAAGGAGCTTATAAAGCTCAATATGATCAAATGAAATATCAATGGGAGCAAACCAGAGATACAGCCCAATTAGGAATTGCAGTTGAAATTATTGATCATGAATTTAACCAATTATATGCAAAAATAAATGGTCAGTTAGAGGAATTAAGTGGAAATAAAGTGGTCAATTCAATTAAAGAGTTTGGATTTTTAGAAAAGAATTTTAAGCAATTGGAGGATAAATATGCATTACTTTCTCCTTTATATAGGATTTCTGGCGCATTAATTAAAGATATTTCAGGAGAAAAAATTTACAATTATTTACTTGAATTTTTTGAAAATCAGATTAAAGAATATAATATAGAATTTGAAGTATCAGAAGATTTTAAGAATCATTCTATTACTATTAAGGAGCCTGTAATCCATACTGTATTTATTAATATTATTAATAATGCCATTTATTGGATGCGCAATAAAGAACAGCGCATAATTAAACTGGACTATCTAATAGATACAGAGAAAATTATAATAGCAAATTCAGGAGAAAAAATACCTGATTACAGATTAGACAAAATTTTTGAATTATTTTATTCTCAACGTCCAAATGGAAGGGGTATCGGACTATATTTATCAAAACAAAGTCTAAATGAAGCAGGATTACAGATTTCTGCCACCAACGATAAAAAACTTAATACTTTAAACGGAGCATGCTTCGTTATTAATCCAATAACCATAGAAGATGTATAATCAAAAAGCATTTGATATATTAAATTCATCAATTAATTCTGCTGTTTTTATTGATGAGAAAGCCAAAGATTTTTATTCAGGAACTCCAATTAATACTAATATTGTTGAAGAAAAATTATCCGGCGATTTGTTTAAAACTTTCAAAGAAAATGGGAAAAGTTTAATTGTTCATAAATTTGAGAAAGAGCATTTAAAAGACACTTCGTTAATAAATTATTTGTTTTCGGGAAAAGATTTAATACTATTAGATTGGGAGCTTGATGACAATGATGGACAACAATATTCACTTGAATTACTTTCTAAATCAATCAGAGAGCCCAATATTAACTTTTGCTGCATATATTCAAGATCAACAAATTTTAATAAGATACCTCTCTACTTATCTGCATATTTTTCTGGTTTGCAAGAAGAAGAAATTGAGAGTATAAAGAATGAATATTCCCATTTAACAATAGATGAAATTGATAAATTTTATAGTAACCCTAAAAATGATATTGATTCTTTTTTTAACGATAATTTAATAATTATAGATCAATTTCCAGTTGCTAGATTTAGGGAGAAACCCAAAAAGATAATACTTGAGTTAATTCATATCTCTATTGATAAGGATAATTATTTTTTTCAAAAGGAATCAAACTTCAATTATGAAGTTATTTATTCTGGAGAAGATTCTTTTATTATTAACAACACCTTTGTACTTACAATAAAAAAAGAAAAAGATGACTCAGATTATAAACATTTGATAAAAAGAATATCAGATGAGATTGTAAAAAATAAAAGCAGTTTCTTTCAATTGCTAGGATTAGAAATGCAATCTGTTTTTAATTCAAATGAACGATTTATAGATGAAAATATATTAAAGTCCTCGACAGAAGCCCTTTTTCAATTTAGGAACCATTTAAATGACGACAAAACATTTGGAACTATTATTAAAAGGTTGCTAATTGAGCAAGCAACATTAAAATTAAGGACTGCAAAACTAGAGCTTCTAAATCCAGAGTTCTTAGATTTTAAAAGTCAAGAACTACAAAATAAAGTTCCAACTACTGACGATTTATTTCAGCTAAATGTATTTTATAATTCTGCGATTGTAAATGGTTTAGATCAAGATAGTATACCAAATTTAAATTTCGGGGATGTATTTATTGATGAAAATGGTCTTTATTATTTGTGTGTAACAGCTTTATGTGATTGCTACAACCCTAATAAAATTCAAGGAAATTTTTATTTTGTAATAGGAAAAGTTCTAAAAAATAAAGATTTAGCTCTTAAGCTTGGAGATACATCATTTATTAACTTTTTGCCTAATAATACAGCAGTTAATTGGGGGAATATGGAAAGTGCAACCTTTGCTGAAATTGACAAGCAAAAAAACGGAGAATCTATGGAATCTTATAGGGTTCGTAAATTAACAAATGAAATCGAAGGATATAAACAGTTTCTATACAAACCTTTCTATATTAAACCACAAGTTTTTAATGTGGAAAATAATAAGTTAATAGATAAAAAAATAACAATTTGGGATCTTTCCAATAAGTATACTAAAGAAGAAATTAATCAAGATATTAATCGCTTTAATTTAACCTATATTACTACATTAAGAAATGATTATACTCAGCGTATTGCCAACCATGCTTTTGGACATCCTGCAAGAGTTGGAGTTGATTTCGTAAAAATTAAGTAATGTTTGAATTAGATAAAACATATACAAATAAAGATATTTATATAATATTATCTGTTCCTATAGAGCAACAAAAAGGAGCATGGGATACCGGATATCGGGAATATAGGGACAGTATATATATTTTCGCAAATGTTGGTATTCCCGGAAGAACAGGAAGTAACTACAATAATTTCTGGGAAGGAGATTTATTTCATTGGGAGGCAAAAACAAATTCTAATATAAATCAGCCATTTATTCACAAGATGACAGAAAATAACTACCTTTATAATATTCATCTTTTTACCAGAACAGACAATTCACTACCATTTACATATGAAGGTGTAGTAACCTGTCATGAATTTTTTGATACGATTCCAGTTAAAATAGTTTGGACTTTTGATACTAATTTCTATAATTTAAATACACAAACAAAATTGCATGAAGGAGCAAGGCATCAAGTTACTTTAAACAAATATGAACGAAATCCTCTTGCTAGAAGAATATGTATCAACTACTATGGTTATAAATGTCAGATTTGTGATTTTGACTTTCATATAACTTATGGAGAATTTGGGAAGGATTTTATTCACGTTCATCATATTGTTCCTTGACTGAAATTGAAGAAACACATGAAATTAATCCTATTAAAGATTTGATTCCAATATGTCCAAACTGCCATGCTATCATTCATAGAAAGTCAGATGTATTAAAAATTGATAATTTAAAACTAATTCTAAATAAACATGATAGAAATTCAAAACATTAACAGCAATAAACTTGAAGATATAATTAATTTACTGTTGAATGAGCAAGAGCAACCGTTTGAAATTTATTTTCCCAAATGTACTGTACTCTATTCAAGTACAAATGAAGATATCGCCGATGATTATGCAAGATTAGCTTACGTCGGTCATAGATTAAATCAGTCATCAGATCATATAAACTATGAAGTAGTTTACCCAAATGATCATGACAGCGTGTTATTTGAGGTAACTACGAAGAACTTGAATCAATTAGCTGAATTATTATTAGAATTATCTTATCTATATGAAAATAGTAATGAGGAAACCAACCAAGAATATAATTATTGGGATGACGTTTATCAATATATAGATGATATAGAATGTGGAAAACATAATCCTCATTGCCCAGAATTTATTGAAATTTATACAGAGTACATTCAACAAAATTAATAGAGAAAAGGGATAATGTCTGACATTTTTTCATCTGAAAAACGATCTGAAATTATGTCAAAAATTTCAGGAAAAGAAACCAAACCAGAAATTTTGGTACGGAAGTTTTTATTCGCTCATGGATTTAGATTCAGAAAAAATGATAAAAAACTTCCAGGCAAACCTGATATAGTTTTACCAAAATACAAAACTATTATTTTTATTCACGGATGTTTTTGGCATGGACATAGTAAATGTAAAAAATCTAAATTGCCTGAAACAAGAAAAGAATTTTGGGAAGAAAAAATAAATCAAAATATCGCCAGAGATCTTAGGAATATAGAAGAGCTAAAAAATCTAGGATGGAATGTTATATTAATTTGGGGATGTACTTTAGGTAAAGATAAAGAAGAAACTCTTACAAACTTAGTAATGGATATTCGAAGTAATATTTAGTAAACTAAAATTAGTATGCCGTCAATAAAAACACCCCCAAAAACGTCCCTTTTAATTAAAAACGACTTAAAAAAAATACACAAAAACTTACAAACAAACAACTACACAAATACTAATCCGTCCAACTCCACCGAGATGAAAGGTTATGAAACCTTTTGTCAACTAAAAACTCTTTACATCATTGATGTAAAGGGTTTTTCTTCTCATTTTAATTTATTTGAGTATCTTTAAATATCACTTTGGTGGTAACAACTTTGGTGACAAATCTTTTTTATTATAAAAAACCATATTTTTTTACCTAGTTCAAACAGATTGTCACACCTTTCTTGAATTCTTTTCTCATTCTATACATCAATTTATAAATACGGCGCTAAAGTTTCGACACCACCTGAATAATGTATTAATCCTTTGTTTTTTAAATTCCTTTTCCTTTTAAAGAGTCAATTGTGGTTCCCGAATTGATGCATTTAAACTCTGAATGATAATGGCTAAATTTCCTATCGTTTTAAGTTTGAAATTTCTAAAATCACGATCATCCTTATTTTTTAGTTTATCCCATTTTTTAATCTTCCCTAAAAACTGGAACATTTAAAAATATAGTTTTTAAATTTAACAGACCTCCCCACAAAATCCATCATCAAAAAAATTTTAAATCCCCTTCCCATGTAACAAACTCCCCCACCCAGCTGTCTTAACTATAACACCCAACCATAAACCAATGCAACGATCTCTTAATAACATCCAGACAGCCTTACTTCTGTTAACCTTAACATTATCACAGCTATGGTCAGCACAAACCACTTCCGACAGCATTGATCACTTTATTAAAGAAAAGATGACCCAGCTGAATATTCCCGGACTTCAACTGGCGGTTGTGAGAAAGGGAAAATTAGAGAAATCCGGGAAGTATGGCTTTGCGAGTTTAGAACATCAGGTGGCAACGGATTCAGAAACAACTTTTTCGATCAACTCGATGACGAAAGCCTTTGTCGGAGTCGCAATGATGCAGTTACAGGAACAGGGAAAATTAAATGTGAAAGACCCGATATCCCTTTACATTGATGATATCCCCAATGAATGGAAAGCAATCAGGATCGAACAGCTGCTCAGCAACACGTCCGGGCTTCCCAATAATATCGATGAGAAAGAACAGGTGCTTGGTGACGGTACCGAAGATATGAATTGGGAAACGGTCAAAAAACTTCCTGTGGAATTCAAACCAGGTGATAAGTTCAGCTATAACCAAACGGGATATTATATTTTGGGGAGAATCATTCTTAAAGTGAGCGGTCAGCATTTTACGCAATTCATTGAAGATCGTCAGTTCAAACCCTGCAGCATGACCTCTACCCAATTCGGAGACTCCAATGATATTATCCCCCACAATTCAAATTCTTACTCAACGATATTTAATGATAACGGAAAATGGATCAAAGACGGAAACCTTCACAATTCTTTTGCGACCTTCCCAGTATTCTTCAGAACTGCTACAGGGATCATTTCCACTGCTGAAGACCTGAGCAAATGGCTCATTGCCCTGCAGAGCGGAAAATTGCTGAAAAACCAGGCAAGTCTTGACCAAATGTTGTCACCGATAGTGCTGAACGATGGAAAGATCGGCGGATTCAATCCACTGACCAATGGCTATGCATTAGGCTGGCCGACCGTAACCCGGGATGAGCATCCTGCTGCCGCGCCGGTGGGTGGTATGCGGTCCGCACTCTTTGTCTATCCTCATAATGATTTGTCCATTATCGTTTTAACGAACCTTCAGGGTTCCAACCCGGAATGGTTCATTGATGAAATTGCAGGATTCTATATCCCGGATATGAAAGTGAAAAATGGTTTCGGACTGAGCAAAAATCTAAAATTGTTCCGTCAGCAGCTCATCAAAAGTAATTTTCAAAATGTCGAAAGCATTTATAAAAAGCTGAAAAAAGACAATAAAAATTTCACCCTGGCGGAAGATGAAATCAATTCATGGGGCTATCTGCTTTCCGGACTCGAAAAAAAAGAATGAAGCGCTACAGATCTTTAAATTCAACACCTTTTTATTTCCTGACAGCGCCAATGTCTATGACAGCTACGGAGAACTCCTTGAAATGCTGGGAAACCGAAAAGAAGCCATCATCAATTATAAAAAATCGCTGCAACTGAACCCCAACAACACCAACGCAACTGATTATTTACGGGATAAAAAATAGGATGAAATGCGATATTTTTTTTCTGTAAAAAAGGATATTTACAGGATATTTTTTAACTTTACCATTCAGATATTTAACGGGATTGCTTATTTGAAGCTTTTAAATTGAATAAACACTATGGAAAAGAAGGTACACCACGGAAAAAACGTAAAACGCTTCAGAGAAATGCTGGGAATCAAACAGGAGGCTCTGGCTTTTGACCTAGGCGATGACTGGAATCAGAAAAAAGTATCTCTTCTTGAACACAAAGAGGTCATTGACGACCAATTGCTGAAAAGGATTTCCGAAGTCCTACAGGTTCCTACAGAAGCATTTCAGAATTTCGATGAAGAGAATGCGGTGAATATTATTTCCAATACTTTTACAAATAGTGACAGTGCTACAGGCTTTGTAGTCAACAACTACAACCCCCTTGATAAAATGATCGAATTGCACGACCAGAAGATTGCGCTCTACGAAAGAATGCTGAAAGAAAAAGAAGATATGATGGACCGGCTTGAAAGGCTGATTAATAAATAAAAAAGAAGCAGGCTTATCTTTTGGGTTGAGCCTTTTTTTTGACCTTTTTTATAGAAGTTTGAATGGTACAATTCTTTGTGTTTATAAAAATATGCAATTTCCTCATGAACTAAACCGGGATTCTCTGGGTTTAGATTCCTCCGGAAAGACAAACTGTGCGCTGAGAGTTGAGCCTGTTTACTATTTAAATTGATTCTGTTATTTTAATATGACTGAAAGTTAAGCTAATTTTAAAAATCCGTCAGTTCGAGTAGAATTCTGAAAGAATTTGTATCGAGAACCAGTGAACTTAAAAACAAAATTTGTCCATTGTTCAGGAATTCTCGATACGGTTTTCTGCAAAAACCTACTCGAATGGACGCGTAGAATCTTTGTATTTCATCGAATCTTGGATTTCCAGAGGAATCTCAACAGCGAATTTTTAATAAAACTAGATTAGTCGGAAATTAATCAGTGATAAGCGATGCGTAAAAAACTTCACTATTTAAATTGATTCGATATTTTCAAACGCAAAGTTTTATTTAAATAACGCATCATTAAAGGATCAAAGAAATGAAATCAATGAAATTGATTTTTATAAAGCTAGCTTCATCAGCGGCTATGCCGCCCCTCTTTGCTCCTTAAAATTGAGCAGCTTGCATGATAAAACTTTGCGTTAAGAAATTTAATTATGCAATTTCATGATAAACTGGGATTCTCTGTGTTTAGATTCCTCAGGAATGACAAACTGTGCGCTGAGAGTTGAGTCTGTTCTGTGGATATTGAAAGTAAATTACAGATTTTCATTCAATAATTCCGACAGCCTCTCTGTCATTGATTTTATCGAATCTTCGATTTCCGGAGGAATCTCAACAGCGAATTTTTAATAAAACTAGATTAGTCGGAAATTAATCAGTGATAAACGATGCGTAAAAAACTTCACTATTTAAATTGATTCGATATTTTCAAACGCAAAGTTTTATTTAAATAACGCATCATTAAAAAGCAAAGAAATGAAATCAATAAAATTGATTTTTATAAAGCCAGCTTCATCAGCGGCTTGGCCGCCACTCTTTGCTCCTTAAAATTTAGCAGCTTGCATGATAAAACTTTGCGTTAAGAAAATTTAATTAGGAAATTTCGTTATAAACCAGGATTTTCTGGGTGTAGATTCCTCCGGAAATCGAAGATTCGATGAAATCAAAGAAAAACTGTGCGCTGATAGTTGAGTCTGTTTACTATTTAAATTGATTCTGTTATTTTAATATGACTGATTTAAAAATCCGTCAGTTCGAGTAGAATTCTGAAAGAATTTGTATCGAGAACCAGTGAACTTAAAACAAAATTTGTCCATTGTTCAGGAATTCTTGATACGGTTTTTTCAAAACCTACTCGAATTGACGAATCTTTGTATTTCATTGATAAGTTTACGCCTTTGTTTATCTTAAAAGCATAAAGCTGTAGAAAAAAACTTTGTCTTGCCTTGCGTTAAATCTAGAATAATTAAAGGAGCAAAA
>NZ_JBXUGI010000021.1:0-62253 GCF_057180465.1 Chryseobacterium sp. HNCC26DJ238 | reverse complement strand
TAAAAGTTTATAATTGATTACGATTAATAACCAGGGTTTTGCTGGAATGTAGGCGTAATATTTATAGTTGACTGAGGAATCGGCCACTGCCATCTAGTGTCATTAGGTAAAATAGTCTGTACTAAAGACGCACTACCAGTACCATCAACATTTGGACCTTCACCTGTTCTCTGCATGGTCTGACCTAATCTTTTAAGTGTATAGAATCTGTCATTCTCAAAAGCTAATTCTAATCTACGTTGTTTCAAAATTTCATTAGAAAGAGCTGTACCTGTTAAATTCACAGGAACATATGCCTGGTATCTTTGAGTTTTAAGTACATTTAATAAAGAATTCGCCAATGTTTCATTTCCAACTCTGAAAGCAGCTTCAGCAACATTTAAATAAACTTCAGCAGTTCGTAAATATTTAACTTCAACCACATTTAAAGGAGTAGCTCCGCCAGTGTTAAATGCCCACTTAACTACGTGATTTCTGGAGGCACCTTGATAAGCACTGGTTCTAATGTAAGCACTTTTTCTAATATCAGTTGCAGTATATAAATCATTCAATGATTTTGGCACAACATATTCTGACCTGATACTTCCTGCTGTTGCTGTAGCTCCTTGCTGATAAGCAACACCTACAGTTACATTTTCCTGAGTAGAATTAAGTACTTTGAAAAGTACCCCATCAACATTATTTGAAGACCATATAGTAGCAAAAGTACCTATAGCTCCTACACTTGGAGACAAAGCAATACAAGAATTACCTGCAGCAATTGCATTATTATAGTCTCCTTTATATAAATAAACTCTTGACAGCAAACCATAGATAGCTGCTTTAGAAAATTTTGATTTATCAGTTGGAGCATCTGTAATATTATTTACTGCAAAATTTAGATCCGAAATAATATTGTCATATACCTGAGCTACAGTAAGTGTTCGTATAGTCGAATTTTCCAAAGGATTAAATTCAGTTACATAAGGTATACCTAAAGAAGAATTAGCATCAGCTGACTGTGTTGGTATTTTACAATATGCTCTGACAATGTCAAAGTGTGCAGCAGCTCTCACCGCTCTTGCATTTGCTTCTATGTTAGTTCTAAAAGCTCCAGCAGGAAGATTATTTATATATTTCAGAGGCATATTTGCTCTTGAAATAACAAAATATGCTTGACTAAAAAGCCCTGTAACAGAACCATTATTGGATGAAAAAGTCCAGTTATATGCTGTAAAATTAGAACCTCTTCCCTGAGGGTTATAAATTAAATTATCTGTTGTCAAATCAGGTATAATAATCTGATTCCCCGTATCAACTGAAAAATAGCCAGCTCCCTTTATAGCAGTATAGGCACCATTTATAGCCTGGGTGAAGTTTGCCTGAGTAGTCATGGCCTCATCAAGTGGAATCTGACTGTAAGAAACCTGATCCAATTCTCTTTCACAAGAAGTTAAAATACCCAATGTAAAAGCGCTTAATATTGTTATTTTTATTATTTTATTTTTCATAATCTCAAATAATTTTAAAATTGTAATTCAATTCCCAAAGTGAAAGTTCTTTGAGTAGGATAGGTATAAAGTGTGTATGATCCCGGTACATCAGTATTACCTTCTCCAGATCCTACAGCAACTTCAGGATCACCTTGGAATTGTGTCCATAAGAATAAATTCTGAGCTTGTGCATACACTCTTATTGAACTTAATGGAACATTTTCTCCTAAGAAATTCTTATCAAAAGTATATCCAACATTTAAGCTTCTGAATCTAATATAATCTGTTTTTTGTAAGAAATAGTCAGTCATCCATATTCCATCTTGTGAAGGAGCTGGAAGAACATTTGTATCTCCAGGATTCTGCCAGTAATTGAAGGCATCAACCGATTTATTAGTATTAAATTGAGAACTATCAAGTCTGTTAAGAGCTTCATTATTTACCGCATAACCTCCAAATTTATATGAAAAATCTGCAGTAATATCAAATTTCTTATAAGTGAAAGTTGCCCCAAATCCTCCAAAATATTTTGGATACGGAGATTTATCTTTAATATCCTGAATATCAGTACTAGAATATACATTCGTAGCTCTACCTCCTTCTACATCATAAAAGGTTTCTCCAACGTTAGCAGTTGTACGATTTGTATAATACAAAGCCTCTCCTGTCTGTGAATTAACACCAGCAGATCTTACCATCCTGAAAAAATAAGGAGATTCGCCTACTTGAAGTTTATTATTTACACCTACGTTTCTTTCTGTTTCTCCTTCTCTTAATGCTAAAATTTTATTTTTAACATTTGAGAAATTACCTCTTAATTGGAAAGTCCAATCTTGTTTTCTGATAACATCAGCAGAAAGATCTAGTTCTATACCTTTATTTTCTAATTCTCCAGAGTTATCATATACTGTATATCCACCTTGTACAGTTGCATTTGGAATTAATTGTAAAAAGTCGCTTCTTTTGTTGATAAAATATTCTACCGAACCTCTAAATCTATTCAAATAATTAAAATCTAAACCAAAATTAGTAATTTTAACTTTTTCCCATTCTAATAGTTTGTTTCCTACTGTAGTCGGCACTACTGTTGTAGCATTTGGCCCATAAAGTCCAAAACCTACATAAGGTTGATTAACATAATCTGGAATTGGAGCATCATTACCTGCAATACCATAAGAAGCTCTTAACTTTAATGCTTTTAAATCAGGCATATCAATAAATGATTCTTTTGCAATATTCCATGCAGCACTTGCACTCCAGAACACCCCAAACTGATTGTCTAAACCAAATCTTGAGCTTCCATCTCTTCTAACTGATGCACTTACTAAATATCTTAAATCATAATTATAATCAGCTAATAATGCCAATGAAGTCCTTCTAGTCTGAGTTCTACTTCCAGTTGTAGAAAAAGGAGTTACCATATTACTCAGAATATCTAAACCTGGAGTTCTATAGTTCCTTCCTGTTGCTGCCATTGTATTCGTATCCTCAGTACTATATTCATAAAAAGCAGTAGCACTAACGCTGTGAGAACCAAATTTTTTGTCAAAATCTAGTCTCTGGTTAGCAGTAAGATAGTACAAATCATTATTAGATTGGCTAACCTGACCGTTAAGTCCAAGGATAACATCTAGATATGATTTTGGCTGTAAAATCGACTTTCCTTTTAATTGAGCAAATGTATTAAATAAAGAAGATCTGAATTTCAACCAATCTGTAAACTGATATTCTCCAAAGATATTTCCGTTTATTCTTAGATTACTGTTAGAAGATGTATTAGTTGTCAAAGCTTCCAAAACTGGAAAACCTGCACTGGTTGGATTATATGTCCCATCCGCTAAAAATACTGGCTCGTAAGGATTAGCAGAATACATAAAATTGAATGGATTCTGTCCGTTATTTAAATCTCTCTGATTTTGAGTCTGCTGATACTGTAGTGATGTATTTACCCCAATTCTGATTTTATCACTTAACTGATTTTCAAAATTAAATCTTGCACTGTATCTTTTTAAAGCATTTAAGTTCTGAATAATACCTGAGTTACTATCATATCCTAATGAGTAATAAAATGTACTCTTGTCTGTGCCACCATTAGCACTAAAGAAATATGATTCTTCTCTTGAATTCCTTAAAATATCTTTCTGCCAATCATGATTTTGTGCGGTCAACTCAGCAACTTCTGCAGGTGTGTAAGGAGTATTTCCTACAAAGGGTGCAATTGCATTTTCCCACGCCAATTTTTGACCCGCATCCATCATCTGGAAATTCATTTCTTTATCAGAAATTTTCTTAGATGTTCCGAAACGTGACTCAAAACTATAGTTAGTTTTTCCTTTGGTTCCTCTCTTAGTGGTAACAACAATAACCCCAGCAGCAGCTCTTGATCCATACTGAGCAGTTGCTGCAGCATCTTTAAGAATTACCTGTGACTCAACATCACTAGGATTCATTGCATTTAACTGGGCAAATGATGAATACTGGCCATCAATAACCACCAAAGCTCCCGTATTAGAAAAATTAGAAAAACCTCTAATTGTAATTGATCCCCCACTACCAGGCTGTCCACTAAGAGTTTGCACCAATACTCCCGGAGCTTTTCCCTGCAGCATGTTTGTTAAAGACAACGTATTTGATTGTTGCTTCATCTCCTCACTTCCAATAACAGATTGAGCCTGAGTAATCTCATCAGTCTTCTTTGTACGATAACCTGTAACTACTACTTCTTCAATATCTTTCTGGTTAGTAATAGTATCCGGTTTAGCTACTTGTGCGTAAGCAATCTGTCCTAAGAAGAACAGGGCACCCGCACTTAATACACGTAATTTAACATTCATATTAACAAAATTTTAATATTTTTAATGAGCAAATATGTTAATAAATATTAATATATGCAAATTTTTACCTAAAATAATATTTATATAATTATTCAATTACCGAACATATCACCGATTAAATAAAAATTTAATAAAAAAAGACTTAAATTATCACTGTTTATCAAACATTTCAAAACATTTAATGAGTTTTGACAACAAAATAAACAAACTCAAATATCTTATTTATAATTATTATAAATAATATGAGTGTGTAAAAAGAAAACCCACTTACAATAAGTGGGTTTTATATTCATAAAATGAAATAATTACTTCAATTTTTTCTTCACAGCAACTTCCTCATAAACTTCAAGAATGTCATTCTGCTCAATATCATTGTAACCCTTCAGGTTTAATCCGCATTCATAGCCTTTCGTAACTTCTCTCACATCATCTTTAAAACGTTTTAAACTTTCAAGTTCACCATCGAATTTGACAATACCGTCTCTTAACAAACGTACTTTAGACTGTCTTGTTACTTTTCCGGTAAGAACCATACAACCTGCAATAGTACCGATCTTAGAAATCTTGAAGACTTCACGAATCTCTACATTACCGATTACCTGCTCCTGAATTTCCGGAGAAAGCATTCCTTCCATGGCTTCTTTTACCTCATCGATTGCCTTATAGATAATAGAATACGTTCTGATTTCAATTTCCTCACGATCTGCAAGTTCTTTTGCATTGGCTCCAGCTCTTACATTAAATCCTATTATAATAGCATCTGACGCCGCAGCCAGGTTAATATCAGATTCTGTAATCTGTCCTACGCCTGAATGAAGTATATTTACACTGATTTCTTCTGTTGATAATCTTTGCAGCTGATCAGAAAGTGCCTCTACAGAACCATCTACATCACCTTTAAGGATAATATTCAGTTCTTTGAACTCTCCTAAAGCAATACGTCTACCCAATTCTTCAAGCGTCGTATGTTTTTTCGTTCTGATGGAAAGCTCTCTTTGTAGCTGTTCTCTCTTGTTAGCAATCGTCTTACCCTCACTTTCATCTGCATAAACACGGAATTTATCACCAGCTGTCGGTGCTCCGTCAAGACCTAAAATGGTAGCCGGTATCGAAGGACCTGCTTCTTCAAGGTTTTTCCCTCTTTCGTCAAGCAGAGCTTTTACTTTACCGTGATTTTTACCTGCTACAACATAATCTCCAACTTTTAAAGTTCCGGTCTGTACCAACATCGTTGCTACATAACCTCTACCTTTATCTAATGAAGCTTCAATAACTACCCCCTGCGCAACGCGTTCAGGATTAGCTTTTAGTTCAAGCATCTCAGCCTGAAGCAATACTTTCTCTAATAAAGTATCCATATTGTTCCCCATCTTAGCCGAAATTTCCTGAGCCTGAACATTTCCACCCCATTCTTCAACAAGAATATTCATTCCTGAAAGTTGCTGACGGATATTGTCCGGATTGGCATTCGGTTTATCTACTTTATTGATCGCAATAATCATTGGAACTCCAGCAGCCTGTGCATGAGAGATTGCTTCTTTTGTCTGTGGCATTACATCATCATCCGCAGCAATTACAATAATTGCAATATCGGTAACCTGTGCACCTCTTGCTCTCATTGCCGTAAAGGCTTCGTGACCCGGAGTATCTAAGAATGTAATTCTCTGTCCGTTTTCAAGTTTTACATTATAGGCACCGATATGCTGAGTAATTCCACCGGATTCACCTGCAATAACGTTTGTTTTTCTGATATAATCCAATAATGAAGTTTTACCGTGATCAACGTGCCCCATTACTGTTACGATTGGTGCTCTTGAAACAAGGCTTTCTTCAGTATCTATATCTTCTTCAGAATCCGCTTCTTCAAGATCAGCATCTGAGAATTCAATTTTAAATCCAAATTCGTCAGCCACTAATAATAATGTATCAGCTTCAAGTCTTTGGTTCATTGTTACCATTACGCCTAATGAAAAACAAGCAGAAATTACCTCAGTTGCACTTACATCCATCAAACTTGCCAATTCTCCGACAGTAATAAATTCAGTAACTTTCAATGATGTATCTCTTGCATCTGCTTCCTGTTGACGCTCATCCTGCTCTCTACGGTAACTTCTTTTATCTTTTCTGTGTTTGGCAGATTTAGATTTACCTCCTTTATTAGTCAGTTTTTCAAGAGTTTCTTTGATCTGATTTTTAACCTGCTCATCTGTTAATTCAACAGGCATGGTTCTCTGACCCGGTCTGGTATTGTTTCCAAAACGGTTTCCACCTCCCTGTCCTGCCGGACGGTTTTGTCCTCCCTGTCCCGGAGGTCTGTTTCCCTGAGGTCCACCCGGGCGGTTTTGCCCACCTTGTCCAGGAGGTCTGTTACCCTGAGGCCCACCCTGACCTGGAGGACGGTTTCCACCGGGACCATTCTGACCCTGTGGACGGTTTTGTCCGCCTTGATTATTTCCGCCTTGCTGGTTGTTACCTGTATTCTGATTGGGACCACCTGGCTTTTCAATTCTTTTTCTTTTTTTCTTGGCTCCGGAATTTGGCTTTGGCGCAAACTGCGTCAAGTCAATTTTTTCACCAACAATTTTCGGCCCATCTAATTTTTGATAAACCGTTTCAATTTTCTGAGATTCCTGAGGCTCTTCGGCTACAGGTACTGGTTTTTTTTCTTCCACTTTCTCAATTGGTTTTTCAACCGCTTTAGGTGTTTCTTTTACAGGTTCTACAGGTTTAACTTCTGCTTTCACCTCTTCTGATTTTGGTTTATCTTTTCTTGCAGGTCTGTTTCTATTTCCCTCAATCTGAGACAAATCGATTTTATCCAACACTTTGAACTCCTGCTTTTCAGGTGCTGGTTTAGTTTCAGAAACCACTTTTGGTTCTTCCTTTGCCACTTCTTTCACTTCTTCAACTTCCTCTTTCTTTTCCTCGACAGGAGCAGGAGCAGGCTTCGGAGAAGATATTTCTTCCGCAGCTTCAGGTTTTTTAGGTTCAAGATCAATTTTACCTAAAATTCTGGTTTCTGGTTTATTAGCTTTAGCTCTTATTACTTCAGGTGCTTTTTTCTCTTCAATTTCCAGTTTTTCTTCCGGAACTTTTGAAATAACAACCTCATGGGAAGCTTTACGCTGTTCACCATCTTTGGCAAACTCAGCTTCCAATGCAGAATATGCCGCCTCTTCTAATTGAGCGTTAGGATTATTTTCAACCACGATATCTTTAGACTGTAAAAATTCTACCAGTCTCGACATCGATATATTGAATTCCTTAACCGCTTTATTTAATCTTATTTTTGGCATCTATATTATTTACTGTTTTTTTTAATTTTTAAAATTAAAGTGTTCTTTTTTACTGTTTTAAAATTTATTTTTAAATTTTAATCTTCAAATTCTGCTTTCAAGATACTTTTTACGTCATTAATCGTTTCCTCTTCCAAGTCAACCATTTTTAACAGGCTCTCTGTATCTTTATCCAAAACTGATTTTGCAGTCGTAAGACCTACCTTCTTAAATTCATCCAGAATCCACTGTTCGATATCGTCATTGAATTCTCTCAAATCAACATCATCATCTTCGCTGGCCTCTCTGTATACGTCAATTTCATAACCAGTCAACCATGAAGCCAGTCTGATATTCTGACCTTGCTTTCCGATAACTTTAGAAATTTCATCAACAGGGGTATAAACCATTGCATAATTAGCTTCCTCGTTTATATCAATCTTATTGATCGTAACATTGCCTAAAGCTCTCTTCACTAATATTTCAGGGTTATTTGACCACTGAATTACATCAATATTTTCGTTTCTTAATTCTCTTACCACACCATGAATCCTTGATCCTTTTACTCCAACACAAGCTCCTACCGGATCTATTCTGTCATCATAAGCATCAACAGCAATTTTTGCTTTTTCTCCAGGAATTCTGACTGCTTTTTTAAGAATAATTGTTCCATCCTGAATTTCAGGAATTTCCAACTCCAATAATTTTTCCAGAAATTTAGGAGCTGTTCTTGAAATAATGATCTGAGGCTTCGAACCTTTGAAATCGACTGATTCTACTATAGCTCTGATATTTTCACCTTTCTTGAAGAAATCAGAAGAAATCTGATTTTCTTTTGGCAGAATAAATTCATTTTCCTCGTCGTCCAGTAAAATTACATGTTTATGGCGAATATGATGAATTTCTCCTGTTACAATCTCACCGATTTTATCTTTAAACTGCTCATACAGCATCGCATTGTTATGCTCCTGCAATTTCGTAGCCAAGATTTGCTTCAGTGTAAGAATATTTCTTCTACCTAACTGAGCAACCGGGATTTCCATTGTAAAGTCCTCACCAACTTCAAAAGTCGGATCAATTTTTTTAGCTTCGGTAATTTCAATTTCCAGATCATCATCTTCAGACATTTCGTCTTCTACGATAGTTTTATTTAAGAATATCTGAAAATCACCTTTATCAGGGTTTACAATTACATCAAAATGATCATCAGAATCAAATCTTTTTCTTAAAAGAGTTTTCAGAGAATCCTCAATAATTGCCATAAGATCGATCTTACTGATCCCTTTTTCGTCTTTAAAATCACCAAAGGATTCAATCAACGCTATATTATCCATTTATCTTTTTTTCTTTATTAAAATTTAACTACTACCAAAGCTTTTTTGATCTCAGAGTACAAAATATCTTTTTCTTCCTCCACATCCACTTTACCTTTACCAATGTCTTTGGGCTTTCGGTAACGAAGAATCAGCGTAATCTTCTCATCATCTACTTTAGCCAGCTCTCCCTCAACAATTGAAGAATCCTCCAGAATTACTTCGATTTCTCTTCCTATATTTTTATTAAACTGTCTGGGTGTTGCCAAAGGCTCACTCAATCCGGCTGACATCACCTGAAGGCTGAAATCATGTTCATCACGATCTGCATTGAATTCAATGGCACGGCTTGCATCAAGACAGTCCTGTAAAGTTACACCGTTATCACCGTCTAAAATCACAGTAACATCATCTGCTGCGGAAATCTTTAAATCAATAAGAAATAAATCTTCTCTTGTTTCAAGAAAAGCACTTAATAATGTTTCAATATTTTTTCTAAACTCCATATATTTATTATCATGATCTACCTGTACGAAAAAAGGCTTTCTTGCGAAGCCTTTTCATTTTTCCGTAAATCATATGCAAATATAATACATTTTTCTAAAAAAAACAAATAAGTCTAATTATCAAGCAAATAACATTTATTATTATTGCCACAATAAAAGATGCTAATACGGTTACAATAATTCAATAGGACTATTTACAAAACAACATTATCTTATCTATATGATAAAAGCAAATAAAAGCACATTTACATCCAGGCGGCAAAATTATCATCAGTCAGGAGAATTATTAGTGAACATTTTAAGATTCTTACCTTATATATATACCATTGCTCTAATACTTTACCACGATTTAAAAAGACCGTCAAAGTATTTTTTAGTATTTTTGTCAAGAATTTTTAAAAAAACATACATTTTGAATATAACAATAGTAGGAACTGGCTATGTAGGATTAGTTACAGGAACTACCCTTGCAGAACTTGGAAATTCTGTATACTGTGTTGATATTGATGAAAAAAAAGTTACGGACATGAAAAATGGCATAGTGCCGATTTATGAGCCAAATCTTGAAGAAATGTTCCTTAGAAACATCCAGGCTGAGAGGCTTTTTTTCACCACAAATCTACAAGAGGCCTTAGATATAAGTGAAGTCATTTACCTTGCATTACCTACACCTCCGGGTGAAGATGGTTCAGCAGACCTGTCCTATGTCTTAAAAGTTGCCAATGACATCAGTGAAATGATGACCCAATATAAGGTAATCGTGAATAAAAGCACGGTACCTGTAGGAACAGCAGACAAGGTGACACAAGTCATAGCGTCAAAAACAGAGATTCCTTTCGATGTTGTTTCTAATCCTGAATTTTTAAGGGAAGGATTTGCGGTTGAAGACTCTATGAATCCTGCCAGAGTAATTGTAGGATCAAGCTCTGAAAAGGCTAAAGAAATCATGTCTAAGATTTATCAGCCATTTACCACTACTGGGATTCCTATTATTTTTATGGATGAGAAATCATCTGAATTAACAAAATATGCTTCCAACTCTTTCTTAGCTGTTAAAATCACCTTTATGAACGAAATCGCCAATTACTGCGAAAAAGTGGGTGCTGATGTTGATAAGGTAAGACTTGGGATGGGAAGTGATGACAGGATTGGTCACCGTTTTTTATTTCCGGGAATAGGATATGGAGGGAGCTGTTTTCCTAAAGATGTGAAAGCACTCATCAGATCAGGAAAAGATGAAGATTTTAATTTTCAGATTTTAGAAGCTACAGAAAACGTCAATCTTTCTCAAAAAGTCATTCTGATTTCTGAAATAGAAAAGTATTTCGGTGGAAATATAGAAGGAAAAACAATTGCTGTATGGGGACTGGCATTTAAAGCAAATACCGATGACATTAGAGAAGCATCTTCTTTAGACAACATCGATTTACTTTTAAAAAAGGGAGCAAAAGTAACCGCATATGATACTATTGCTGAGAAAAATGTAAACAAAATCCTTGGTAACAAAATAAAGTATGCTAAAACAATGTATGAAGCATTGGAAAACGCAGACGCCTTATTCATTGCTACCGAATGGCCGGAATTTAAAAATCCCAATTTTAAACTGATGGCTGAAAAAATGAATAATAAGGTTATTTTTGACGGAAGGAATTTGTACCCTTTGGAAACTCCTGAGCAAAACGGTTTTTTCTATAAAAGTATCGGTAGAAAAACGGTGCAGTAAATATAATAAGACTGCAGTAAGAAATTTATAATAATAATTAAGTATAAATAAAAAAGAGTCGGAGTTTAACCTCATAACTCATCTCAAATATCATGAAGAATATCATCATCACAGGCGGTGCAGGATTTATTGGATCTCACGTTGTAAGAGAATTTGTTAAAAATAATCCTGACTCAAAAATCATCAATCTTGATGCGTTGACCTATGCAGGAAATTTAGAGAATTTAAAGGATATTGAAAACGAGCCAAACTACGTTTTTGAAAAAGCAGATATTACAAAACCAGACGAATTGAGAACGGTTTTTGAAAAATATAATCCTGATGCTGTAGTGCATCTTGCGGCAGAAAGTCATGTTGACAGAAGCATCACAGATCCGAATGCATTTATCAATACGAATGTTAACGGAACAGCTAATCTTTTGAATCTTTGTATAGAATTTTGGACTTTGGATCCGGATCACACTCATGGAAGGTTCCCGAATGAGCAAAGAAAAAATTTATTTTATCATGTTTCGACAGATGAAGTATACGGAAGTTTAGGTGAAACAGGATTTTTCCTTGAGACGACCCCTTACGATCCACAATCTCCATATTCTGCAAGCAAAGCTGCTTCTGACCATTTGGTGAGAGCGTATGGAAATACATATGGGATGCCGTTTATTTTATCTAACTGCTCAAACAACTACGGACCGAATCATTTCCCTGAGAAATTAATTCCGCTTTGCATTTCAAATATTATCAATGAAAAGCCATTACCTATCTATGGTGACGGAAAATACACCAGAGACTGGTTGTTTGTCATTGATCACGCAAAAGCAATTCATCAGATTTTTAATGACTCTAAAACCGGAGAAACGTACAATATAGGAGGTTTTAATGAATGGCAGAATATTGACCTGGTAAGAGAGCTCATCAGACAGATGGATGAGAAACTTGGAAACCCAGCCGGACACTCAGAAAAACTGATTACCTATGTGAAAGACAGGCCGGGACACGATAAGCGTTATGCAATTGATGCGACAAAACTCAATAAAGATCTGGGATGGAGACCATCGGTGACTTTCGAGCAAGGCTTAGGAAAAACCATTGACTGGTTTTTAGAAAACAAAGAATGGCTGGAAAATGTAACCTCAGGAGATTACCAGAAATATTATAACAAACAGTATAATTAATAACAAGCACCAGATATATGAAAGGAATTATTTTAGCCGGCGGCTCAGGAACAAGACTTTTCCCATTAACCATTGCCGTAAGCAAACAGCTGATGCCGGTTTATGATAAGCCAATGATTTATTATCCGTTGTCTACCTTATTATTAGCGGGCATTAAAGAGATATTGATTATTACCACCCCTCACGATCAGGCAGGGTTTATCAAACTTTTAGGTGACGGTTCACAGCTTGGGTGCAACATCGAGTACGTGGTACAGCCAAGCCCTGATGGTCTGGCTCAGGCATTTATTCTGGGAGACCAATTTATCGGTAATGATTCTGCCGCTTTGGTTTTGGGAGATAACATCTTCTATGGTTCTGAAATGGGAACTCTTTTAAAGAACAAAACCAATCCGGATGGTGGAGTTGTTTTTGCTTATCATGTCGCAGATCCTGAAAGATATGGTGTTGTGGAGTTTGATGAAAACCATAAAGCAAAATCTATAGAGGAAAAACCAACACATCCTAAATCGAATTATGCTGTTCCGGGATTATATTTTTACGACAATGAAGTAGTAGAAATTGCTAAAAACATACAGCCTTCTCCAAGAGGGGAACTTGAAATTACAGATATCAATAATGTTTATTTAAGCAAAGGAAAATTGGAAGTCGGCGTTTTAGATCGTGGTACAGCATGGCTGGATACAGGAACTTTTGATTCCCTTAACGACGCATCAGAATTTGTAAGCGTTATAGAAAAAAGACAGGGTTTCAAGATTGGTTGTATTGAAGAAATTGCTTTCAGAAATGGATTTATCGATGAAGATAAACTTCTTGAAACTGCAGCAAAATATGGAAAAAGCGGATATGGGGAGTACTTAAAAAAACTCGTTATATAAGCTATATCAGATTTAAATTATATCATTATCGTCAAACTGTGAAATCCCCCTCATGATCAGTTTACTATTATCTATACGGTAGTTATTTAATTATTATAAATTTACAAAAAATCTACTTTGAAAACCGTAGTATACACATCTGACAAGAAAACTCATTTTTTCCAGGAGCTTAAAGCAATTTATCAAGACATTAAATCATCTAATTTTTTGGCTTATCAAATGGCAAAAAGAGACCTGCAGTCACAATACCGCCAGTCTTTTTTAGGCTTCTTCTGGGCATTTGCTCCTATACTTACCAATTCTTTAGTCTGGATATTCCTTAGCAGCTCCGGAACCGTTAATGTCAATGCAGACCAAAGCATTCCCTACATTGCATTTGTTGTAATAGGAACGACACTTTGGAGCATTTTTAATGAAACGCTTTTCATTCCTATCACATCGGTGAATGGTGCCAAGGGACTGCTTTCTAAAATTAATTTTCCGAAAGAAGCGTTGCTTATCTCGGGAATCTATAAGATGATATTCAATTTAATTCTTAAACTTCTGCTCATAGCAGGAACTTTAATTGTTTATGGAATTACTCCAGGAATAGAGATCGTATATTTTCCATTGATTATACTTGCTCTCATTATTTTCTCTATCAGTTTGGGGATTTTATTTACTCCGCTAGGACTTATTTATACAGATATTAACAAGATCGTGTCTACCGCTGTTTCATTTTTGATGTATATGACTCCGGTGGTATATGCTGTACCTAAACAGGGAATTTTCAAAAAGCTTTTTGAGTTCAACCCACTTACTTTTATTTTCAATGATGCAAGAAACAGCCTGACAGCCGTAAAACCTGAAAATTTATTATTCTGTTTAATATTGACCTGTATAAGTTTTATTATAATGATGATAGGCATGGTTATTTTCAGAAAATCAATGCCTATTATAATTGAAAAAATCGGAGGATAGTATGAAGTACGATGAAAAAGAAGTTCTGGTCAATGTAGAGAATGTATCCAAGAAGTTTTCAATGGATTTGAAATCTTCTTTAAAATACGGAGCATTTGATATTATCAAGAGTACGTTAGGATTAAAAATAAATAAAGAATTGCGGCCTAAAGAATTTTGGGCAGTAAAAGATATCAGTTTTAAACTCCACAGAGGTGAATGCATCGGACTTATTGGCCATAATGGTGCGGGAAAGAGCACACTTCTGAAAGTTCTGAATGGTCTCTATGCACCTGATAAGGGCCAGATTGTTATGAAAGGAAAAATCGGAGCCCTTATTGAGTTGGGTGCCGGATTTAATCCTATTCTTACAGGCAGGGAAAATATCTATAACAACGCATCTATTTTAGGCTTTACAAAAAAAGAAGTTGTTGATCGTTTAGATTCAATCATTGACTTTTCTGAGATCGGTGAGTTTATTGATATGCCGATTCAGAATTATTCATCAGGAATGAAAGTAAGATTAGGATTTGCTATTGCCGCACATCTCGAACCTGACATTTTAATAATTGACGAAGTGCTTGCAGTAGGAGATTTAGGATTTGTACTCAAATGTTTTAATAAGATAGATGAACTTCTTCCTAATACTGCGGTGATCTTTGTTTCACACAGTATGCCAATGATTTCAAGAATCTGTAATGAAGTCATTTTGATGGATCATGGGCAGGTAGAATATTATGGTAATGATATTGGCAAAGGAGTACAACTATACTATAACAAATTTTCAAACAATACTAAAAATACGGTATTTGACAACAAAACTTTCGAATTGGTTTCTCAACAATCTGACCTGAAAGAAAATACAGTATACCGCAATCATGATTTTAAATTAGCTTTTGTGTTTAAAGTTAATAGAGAAATACGAAAAGCACCAACCCTCTACCTTGAATTTAAAGATAAGGAGCAGCGGCCGATTGCGGGAATTTATGTAAGAGAAGAAAAAAAATTTAATTCACAAAACAATACTATAACGTATACCATAACGATTAAAAATCCGTTGTTTACTTTAGGTAAATATATAACTGATCTTAGCCTTTATGACTCAACCACTCCACATCTTCGAATAAATAATATTTTTGAATTCATCGTTACCGGTGAAGAAGAGCAGTGGATTCCATTTGAACTGGAAGCAGAAAGTAACATCATTTTAAATTAAAAAACACTATGATCCCTGTAACCCGACCTTTCCTTCCCCCACAGGAAGAATATCAAAAATATTTAAGCGGCATCTGGAAAAGAAACTGGCTTACCAATATGGGGCCTTTAGCCAGTCAATTGGAAATGGAACTAAAAAACCATTTAAACATCCGTCATCTTCTTTTTGTAACGAATGGCACTGTTGCCTTACAAATCGCTATTAAGGCATTGGAACTTCAGGGAGAAATTATTACGACTCCATTCTCTTTTATTGCTACCACCAGTTCTATTGTCTGGGAAAACTGCACGCCCGTATTTGTAGATATAGATGAAAAGTCTCTGAACATTGATGCAACTAAAATTGAAAAGGCTATTACTGATAAAACTTCTGCAATCTTAGCGACTCATGTCTATGGAAACCCATGTGACGTGCTCACCATAGAAAAAATTGCAAAAAAGAATAATTTAAAAATTATTTATGACGCTGCTCATGCATTTGGTGTCGAAGTAAACGGAAAATCTATATTTGAGTACGGAGATATTTCTACATGCTCTCTTCACGCGACTAAACTCTACCATTCAATTGAAGGAGGATTATTAGTTACAAAGAATTCAGAGTTATTGAAAAAGCTTGCGACAATAAGAAATTTTGGAATCTCAGGTTTTGACACCTTTTCGGATTTGGGAATTAACGGGAAAAATTCTGAATTTCATGCGGCAATGGGATTAGCAAATCTTAAATACATTCGGGAAATTCACGAGAAGCGAAAAGCTTTAACGGATCTATATGACAAAAGGCTATTAACTTTTAAATTTGAGAAGCCCACCTGGAATATTTACTCTACAAATAATTATGCTTATTACCCTATTATCGTGGAAAGTGAAGAAGTTCTTTTAAAATTAATGAAAGAATTAGAAAGACAACAAATTTTCACCAGACGTTATTTCTATCCAAGTCTTGCTTCGGCCTTACCATACCTTCCAAAACAAGAGTTACCTGTTACTGAAAACATTTCAAAAAGAGTTCTTTGTCTTCCTTTTTATTATGATTTGACATTTGAAGAGATTGAGTATATTTCAAGAATTATTTTAAGATTTCAAAACAATTGATATGACTATTGCAATCATGCAACCCTATATTTTTCCTTATATAGGATATTTTCAGATGATACATGCTGTTGATAAATTTATTTTTTATGATGATGTCAACTTCATAAAGCAAGGATGGATTAACCGAAATAATATTTTAGTTTCAGCAAAAAGTTTTTTGTTTACAGTTCCCCTGTCTAAAGCTACCTCCTTCAGTATGATTAAAGACACACTTATTAATGAAAGTTTATATGAAAAATGGAGGTCAAAATTTTTAGTCACTTTATCACAGAACTATAAAGATGCACCGTTTTTTACATCGACTTACGACTTAATATCACAAATTTTAAATAAAAAACATATTACGATCAGTGAACTGTCGATTGACAGCATAAAATCCATTTCTTCACACCTAGGTTTTACTACTCAATTCATCATATCATCTCAGGCTTATCACAACAAAAGCTTAGAACGGCAAGAACGATTATTGGATATATGCTATCAGGAAAAAGCAGTTAATTATATCAACTCTATTGGTGGTCAGGAATTATATAAAAAGGAAGATTTCAAAAAACGAGGAGTATCATTAAAATTTATTAAATCTTTATCTTTGGAATACAAACAGTTTAAAAATGATTACGTGCCCTATCTTTCGATTATTGACATTCTGATGTTCAACAGTTTAGATGAGATAAAAAGTCTTTTAAATAAATACGAATTAATATAATAACATAAAATGGAAAAAATTGTAATTTTTGGAACCAGTCAATTAGCAAGCTTAGCTCATTTTTATTTTACACATGACTCCCCTCATGAAGTCGTAGCCTTTACATTGGACAGTGATTATATTACTGAAAATGAATATAGAGGTTTGCCAGTCGTGTCTTTTGAGGAAATTGAAAAACAATACCCACCGTCTGAGTACAAAATATTCTTACCGATTAGTTTTAAACAAATGAGTTTTTTACGTAAAAGAAAATTTGAAGAAGCAAAAACAAAAGGATATTCCTGTGTTAGCTATGTATCCAGCAAAGCCACAACATGGCCTGATTTAACGATAGGTGAAAACTGTTTTATTTTCGAAGACAATACGATTCAACCTTTCGTAACAATCGGTGACAACTGCGTTTTATGGAGTGGTAATCACATTGGTCACCATACAAACATTCATGATCATGTATTTATTACTTCCCATGTTGTCATTTCAGGATGCTGTGAAATCGGTGAAAATTCATTTTTTGGTGTGAATGCAACCGTAAGAGATGAAACGAATATCGGAAAAGCTTCGTTAATCGGTATGGGTGCTATTATTACAAAGGATACTCCGGAATATAGTATATGGCTGGGTGCCAAATCAACGATGAGAGACGAAAAGAGTATAGATATCGACAGTATTTCACATAAAACTAAAGGTTAAGAAGATGTGGATAAAAAAAGGGAGAATACATAACGTTAACCATTTTAATGAATGGATGGTTTCACATGCCTGTGTTCCCACTGCACTGTTATTAGATACTGAAACCATAAGAGTATATTATGCTCCGAGAAATTCTGAAGGAAAAAGCATTCCTACTTATATTGATTTGTCTGCAAAAGATCCCGGTATCGTAAAGTATGTGCATGATCAGCCGATACTTGAGCCAGGAGAATTAGGAACTTTCGATGACGGGGGTATTATGCCGTGCTCTGTAGTTCGTTTATCAGACACATGCATCTATCTTTATTATGTAGGATGGAATGCAAGTGTGATGGTTCCTTATCGAAACGCAATTGGTCTTGCGATCAGCCATGATAATGGCAAAACATTTAAAAAAGCCTTTCCCGGGGCAATTGTTGAACGAAACAGAGATGAGCCATTTTTCACAGCATCACCTTGCGTAATCAAGCAGGAAAACAATTGGATAATGTGGTATGCATCAAGTACTGGTTTTGTACTTAATAAAGAAGGCAAGCCTGAACCTTTGTATGAAATTAAATATGCCCATTCAAAAAATGGTATCGATTGGGTTCGCCCGAACATTACTTGTATAGCTCCTGCAGAAAAATATCAATGTACAGCCAGACCTACAGTAATTGTTGAGGATGGGAAGTATAAAATGTGGTTTACATACAGAGGCTCTTTCGATTACAGAGATGGCAAAGACAGTTACAGAATAGGGTATGCAGAGTCTGAAGATGGTATTCAGTGGACACGCAACGATGCTGATGCAGGTATTGAATTTTCATCCGAAGGATGGGATTCCTCCATGCAGACCTATCCTTCCGTAATACAGGTTGACGAAAGAAACTTTTTGTTCTATAATGGTAATGGTTTTGGTAAAACCGGAATAGGGTATGCTGTATGGAAATAAATTTGCGTAAAAAAGTCAGTTGTCACGTAATAACTTATAATCACATCAATTATATATCCCAATGTCTTGATGGAATTCTGATGCAGAAAACCGATTTTGATTTTGAAATTATTATTGGTGATGATCTTTCTGACGACGGCACCAGAGAACTTGTACAGCAATATGCAGATAAATATCCGGATTTAATAAAACTTAACTTAAGAGAAAAAAGAGGAATCGGAATTCCAGGAAAAGAGAATTTCGTATCAACTCTAAATATGTGTCATGGAGAATATATCTCTTTATGTGATGGTGATGATTACTGGACCGATCCTTTAAAACTGCAGAAGCAGGTTGATTTTTTAGAAGCCAATAAGGATTATGTCCTTTGCTTTCATAAGGTTGACATACTACAGCCTGACGGCAAAATTGTGGATGATTTTATTACAAAAATACCTACAGAATATAGGTTACGAAAAAATATCATAAATAATGCAAATTATATTCATTCACCAACAGTTCTTTTTAGAAATCTGATCAGAGATGAAATAAATTCACTTGAGTTTCAGAAAAGTCCTATCGGAGATTATTTTATCTATACCATTCTCACACAATATGGTAAAATAGGTTTTTTGGATATGACAATGGCTGTATATAGGTTTGGTGCAGGAGTTTACAGTTCACTCAATAATTTAAAGATGATTACTGCAGATGCTTTGTTATTTGTTAATTTATATTCTTTTGAAAAAGATACTTCTTACAGAAATGTCTTCTACAATAATATTATAAATACACTTAGTGGTTTTGAATTGATTGTTAAAAAACTTGAAAATGAAAATAAACTGCTTAAGACACGCAGACATATTTTTATTGAAAAGATTTATAAGCTCTTTAAATAAAACCAAGTGATTTCTCAGAATTACCTGAAATTCTAACACAATATAATATGAAAAAAATAAAACCTCTTGCATTTTATCTCCCTCAATACCATCCCATTCCTGAAAATGATCAATGGTGGGGAAAAGGTTTTACAGAATGGACGAATGTCGGTAAAGCAAAACCTTTGTTTGAAGGCCACGAACAGCCCCTCTGTCCGGGAGAACTCGGATATTATGATCTCAGAGTTCCTGAAGTGAGGGAACAACAGGCTCAAATGGCAAAGGATTATGGGGTACATGGATTTATTTATTATCATTATTGGTTTGGAAACGGAGTACAGCTTCTTGAAAGAATTGTCAACGAAGTTTTAGAAACGGGAAAGCCTGATTTCCCATTTTGTTTTTGCTGGGCAAACGAAACCTGGTCAGGAAGATGGCATGGATTGGATAAAAAAATACTGGCAGAACAGGTTTATCCCTCAGAAAAAGATTTAAATGCACACTTCAGTTATCTTTTGCCTTTCTTTAAAGATGAAAGATATATAAAAGTAGACGGTAAACCTGTTTTAGTTATTTATGATCCTTCCGATCTTAATGAAAAAGCTCCTGATTATATCTTAAAATTCCGTGCTTTGGCTAAAAAAAATGGTTTTGATGACCTTTATATAATGGCAAGCAATAAGATGAGTGACAGTCTTCCCTATAAAAAAATGGGCTATGACGGAAAGATTTCCAATGCATTTCAAAAAGCATGGATTCCTTACATTGAAGGAAAAGAATATACTTCAGGAAAAGAATATTATACCAGAAAAGTAAAAAATATTTTAGGAATAAAAAATCAGGATAAAAAACAAGACATTGAAACAAAAACTCTAACACAGGACGCATCTCTGGTGGTCAATGAAATGAATTTTGTGAATGCGGATGTAGAAACATTTCCGATGGTACTGTCAAATTGGGACAATACACCAAGAAGTGGTGATAAAGGAATCATTCTCTCCAATAACAGCCCTGAAGTTTTCAGAAAGCAGTTGGACAAAGCGGTAGAATTTTTAGGAAAAGAAAATCACACAGAAAAATTTCTTATTCTCAAATCATGGAATGAATGGGCTGAAGGAAATATTCTGGAACCTGACCTGAAAAATGGATTTTCATTTATTAAAGAAATAAAAAAAGCGATAAACCGTCAGTAGTATGTCAAATCCAAAAATTTCTGTCATTGTTCCATGTTATAATCAGGCTGTATATCTTGATGAATGTTTGCAATCTGTCTTAGATTCAAGTTTTCAGTATTGGGAGTGTATTATTATTAATGACGGTTCTTTAGACAATACAGAAGAAATTGCAAATAACTGGTTGAAAAAAGATCCACGTTTTTTTTATTACAATAAAAGAAATGAGGGAGTTTCTTCCACAAGAAATTTTGGCATTGAGAAATCTGCCGGAAAATGGATTCTACCTTTAGACGGGGATGATAAAATTGGAAAAGATTATCTGAGTTCTGCTTTAAAAAAAGCTGAGGAGGGATATGATCTTGTTTATTGCTTTGCAGATTATTTCGGATTAGTGAACAGAAAATTTGATTTGCCTGATTATTCATTTAAAGAATTATTAAAAAATAATGTAATTTTTTGTACTGCACTTTTTAATAAAGAAAAACTTCATGGCTTGCAATATGACGAAAAGATGGTCTATGGCCTGGAAGACTGGGAATTTTGGATCAGTTATTTGTCTCAAAATGATATCAAAGTATTTAGATTATCTGAGACTCATTTTTTTTACAGGATAAAGGATATTTCACGAAATCAATCAATTAATGATGATGAAAGCAAAATTAACAGCGCAAGAATGTATGTTCTGACAAAGCACAGAAAATTGTTTGATGAGTTTTATGGCAATTACTTTCACGTAATTGACAGGCTCACAAAACTTGAAGAAGAAAATACTTACTACAAAAAAATCATCAACAGCAAAAAATATAAAATGGTTGACAAAATCATTTCGCTGATTAATAAAATACAATCTCGATGATGTCAGATATAGATCTAAATCCTCTGGTATCCATCTGTATCCCTACATTTAATGGGGAAAAATATCTTCTTGAAGCATTAGATTCGGTCAGCAGCCAAACTTATAAAAATATTGAAGTCATTATTTCCGATGATCATTCAAAAGACGATACAATAAAAATCTGTAAATTATTCAAAGATCGGGCTCCATTCCCGGTACATATTTATCAGCACACTCCTGCCGGAATCGGTTCAAACTGGAATCACTCTATTGAAAAAACAAATGGAGATTATATCAAACTTCTCTTTCAGGACGATATTTTAGAAAAGAACTGTATTGAAGTCATGATCAGAAATCTATTGAAATATAATTTACAGATTGTAGTTTGTAAAAGAAGTATTGTTGATGAAGATTCTGAGCCTATAAATGCCGGTAATTGGTTTAACAAGTATTCTGATTTACAGGAGCTGGCAAATATTGATGTTAATCAATTTTATATCCTTTCCAAAAAAGACCTGAAAAAATTGAACTTTGAGATTTATTCAAGAGAAAATATAATAGGAGAACCTTGTGTGAGCCTTTTTACAAAAAGTCTTTTCAAAAGAGTGGGAAAATTTGACTCAAATCTGAAACAGGCTCTTGACTATGAATACTGGCTGAGAGTTTTAGCTAAATTCGATATTGGAATCATTGAGGAAAAACTGGTTCGTTTTAGATTTCATAAAGATCAGACTACCAACATCAATTCTGAAAATAAAGTGAGTGAAGGCTTTGCCATTGATAAAATCTTATATGGGAAATTGCTTTTTTATATTGACAGAAAATATTCAAAATATTATATTAAAAATAAACATCCACTAATCCTGAAAATATTATCATTAAGATATAAAATATTTCCATGAAACTTGCTATCATTATCCCCTACTATAAAATAACGTTTTTTAAAGAAACGTTACTGTCACTGAAAAACCAGACCGACAGGAGATTCGCTCTGTATATCGGAAATGATGCAAGCCCGGAGAATCCTGAAAACCTTATCAGAGAAATTATACACGATATTCCCTACCTATATTTTAACTACACTGAAAATCTTGGTGGAAGAAATCTTGCTTTGCAGTGGGAAAGAATTCTTGAGAACGTAAGGGAAGAATGGTTTCAGATTCTTGGAGATGACGACGTAATCAGTGAAAATTTCGTTGCAGAATTTTACATGAATCTTGATGAAATTGAAAAAAACAGATACAACGTTATCAAATATGCGCTTTCAAGAATTAATGATGAAAGTATAGTAACGGATGAAGGTCCACGCTTTGAGAAACTTGTTGATCCTGTTGATAATTTCATGGGAAAATTTACTGAAGGAAAGCTAAACAGTTTGAGTGAACATATTTTCAGAAAGAGCAAGTTTGACCAATACGGATTCAAGAAATTTCCTCTTGCATGGGCAACGGATGATCTTGCCATTTTAGAATTCAGTGACAGGAAGCCCATTTTTTACATTGATACAGCCATGGTTCGTGTGCGAGTGAGCGAAATGAGCATCAGTGGGAAACAGGAAAATATGCCTGAAAAATTATTTGCGATTTATCTTTTTGAGCAGTATATTGTTCAGAATTTTTATACCGAAATCCCGAAAAGTTATCTACAGAAACTGATCAACCAACAGATCAGCTATGCCTATAAAAATAAAAAAAAGCTAAAAATAAATCTTTTGAAACTCTATTTTTACCTGAAAGATTATCAAAAACTTTTAGCACTTCCAAAAACATATTATTATTTAGCTGAAAGAAAAAAATGAATCTGTTCTCAAAAATAAAAAAATATTATCACTATCTCCATTATCTTTTTTTGCTCAAAACTAATTCTTTAGTTGCAAGTCAGGTAAAAGATCCGTTGACTATTCCTATCATTATTGTCAACTATAATCAGCTGCATTATCTTAAACAGCTGATACAGTTTTTACTGAAAAGAAATTTTAAAAATATTATCGTACTTGACAATCATTCAGATTATCTGCCACTATTAAATTACTATAAAGAAATCAGCAGTAAAGTAACCGTGGAAATACTTGATCACAACAACGGTCATATGGTCTTTTTTGAAAGTACAAAACTTCGTACAAAATACGGACAAGGATTTTTTGTAGTAACTGATGCTGATATAATCCCTAATGAAAATCTTCCGGAAAACTTTATGAGTATCCTGCTCGGCACTCTTCATACTTACTTTAAAAATGTTACAAAAGTTGGCTTTGCATTGGACCTGAAAACAATCCCTGATCATTATCCTATGAAAGAAAAGGTGATTTCCTGGGAAAAACAGTTTTGGGAAATGGAAGTTGAAAAAGATCTTTATAATGCACAGATTGATACTACTTTTGCGTTGTATAAACCAGGCTATCCTTCTTCTTTCAATGGTCTCAACTTTTTAAAAGGGATGAGACTGGGGGGAAAATTTACCGCCGCTCACGGAGGATGGTATATCAACCCTGATAAATTTACCGATGAAAACCTTCATTACATAAAATCTGTTGGAAAATCAAGCACCTGGAAACTGGATGAACAAGGTCAACATGATAACAAAGGGCAGGCAAATTATGAGTAAATTTGAAAAAAAATTTTATTGACTTATTAATCTCAACACAAATTATGAATTTCACCCATATTATTACGACCTCATTTAATGTTCCCTCCCAAAGCTGGCAGCAGACCAGAGAAGGTAAAAATACACTGACAGATGAATGGTTTACAGACAGGATTGAAATTTTTGACAAATACTGTCTTCCTTCATTTAAAAACCAGACAAATAAAAATTTTTACTGGATCGTATTTTTTGACATCAATACTCCTGATTTTTATAAAGAACGTATAAAAGAAATTGAAAATGAATTTCCTAATTTCAAGCCTTACTTTGTGATTGATCATGATGAAAAAAAAATGAAACTTCTTGAGGTTATCCCTTTATACATAGAAAATTCAACATTTTTAATTTCGACTGATGTTGACAATGATGATATTTTACATAGAGAATATGTAGAAACCATTCAAAACTTATATCAACCTGTTGACGATCTGGTAATTGATCTCAGGCGAGGCCTTCAGCTGACACGTATATCCGATCAGAAAGCATTCATTACAGAATATTATTCTGCCGCAAATCCCTTTGTAAGTCTGGTGGAGAATACAAAAAATTTTAAAACCGTTACCCAATATTTTCATCATAAATACAGAGATTTCAAAAATATAACTGTTTATGACCAGAAAGCACTCTACATCCAGTTCATTCACCAGAATAATCTTATGAATGAAACATTTAACAATAAGAGATTTTCAAAAATCAATTTCGAAGAATTTGGAATACAGCCTGAAAACTATTTCAAGATCTCTTTCATGGAAACTTGTATGTATAATTTAAAGAGGTATTTCTCTCTTTTAATAAAAAAATTTAATCAATAATATCATATACGAACTCTGATAATTTTGCTGATAAAAATTTAAAAGTCTTTAACCTTTTTTGAGAAATAAGGTTTGAAAGCGACACAAATTTAGGAATCAATCTTGTAACTGGATAATTAAAATCATTAAACTTTTACAAGATTTGACATACAAATATTTTTATCTAAAAAGTTATTAATTTAAAAATAAAAAATAATGGAAATATCTGTTGTGATCCCCACATATAACGCCGCTGAATTTATTGAAAAAGCAGTAGAATCCGCCTTACAGTTTGATTTTGTAAAAGAAGTCATTATCGTTGAAGATGCATCTACAGATAATACTCTGGAAAAATGTAAGACACTTAATACCAATCATACCCGTGTAAAACTTTTTCAACATCCTGACGGAAAAAACCACGGAGATTCTGTCACCAGAAATTTAGGAATTGAAAAAGCACAGTATGAATATATTGCTTTTTTGGACGCGGACGATTATTATCTGCCCAACAGGTTTGATGCAGAGTTAGAGTTATTCAAAGATCCCAAAATCGATGGGGTATTTGGAGCAATAGGCACAGACTTTGTCACCGAGAATGGCAAAAAACAATATATTGAAAAATTCGGTGAAAGTTTTTTGTGTACGGTTAATTTTCCAGCTGAAGGAAGAGATATCTTTTATAATATGATTCAGGAACCGTGTCCTTTTGGGAGTTCCTTCTCTATGATTGCTTTAACTGTAAAGAAGACCGCACTCGAAAATCCAAAAATCCGAATGCAGGATCATTTAACAATAGCTCAGGACAAGGAATTTATAATACGTCTGGCATATCATTCCTATCTCAAAACAGGAAGTATTAAACATCCTGTTGCGATGAGGACAGCTCATGATTCTAACAGTATTACAAAAATAAAAAATCACTCCATAAAATACTATCAGAACAACACCCTTCTTTATAAATCCCTGTTCGACTGGGCAAAAAATCAAAAAGAGATGCCTACCGATTCAAAAATTTTCTTTAAATTAAAATTCTTATCTTCAAAAATTGCAGCTCAATCTGGTTTATGGAAATACATTTCATTCATCTATTATATAATTACAAATCCTCAGCTAATAAAAACACGATATCGGTATTATGCGTTAAGGGAAAATCCAAATTATTGAAGAAACGTAAAAATACTGTTAGATCTGAGCTTTTAATACATTGAACAAGTCTTGATTAATATATATTATTAAAACAGAAATTCACGATTACCAACTTAACGAGGACAACAGACATGAGAATCATTACGAGAATCAAAAAAAAAATTAAGCTTCTGTTACATTCCGGGTCAAAATACCACTGTCCGTACTGTGGTTATAATTCGAAAGATCTTAAGATAGTAGGTCATGATCTAAAAGTGCTGAGGGATCTACAGGTAGTTGGTGGAGGCAAAAGAGCAGCAGGATGTTTTAAATGCGGATCACGAGACCGCGAAAGGCTGCTGTATGCTTTTATCATTGGAGAACTTAAGCTTCCACAAAACACCTCGATTCTTCATATTGCGCCGGAGCCTAAATTATCAGGAGTAATCTCAAAGCAGGATTTTGAAGAATATATCTGTGGTGATCTTTTTACAGAAGGTTATGAATACCCTGATTACGTAAAGAATATCAATGTTCTTGATATCCCTTATGAAGAAAACCATTTTGATTTAGTGATATGCAATCATGTTTTGGAACATATCCCTGACGATGAGAGAGCGATAAAAGAAATTTACAGGGTACTGAAGCATGGAGGAAAAGCAGTTCTACAGGTTCCGATTTCTAAGAATCGTAATGTTACTTGTGAGGATTTCTCCATATCTGATCCTAAAAAAAGAGAAGAGATGTTCGGACAGTTTGATCATGTCAGAATCTACGGACAGGATTATATACAAAGGTTAGGAAATGCCGGCTTTCAGGTCAGCAGAATAAATATATCAAAAGATTATAAAAAATTTGGAGTAAATCTGGATGAAGATATTTTCTTTTGTGAAAAACGATGAAAAAATAAATTATTATGTGTGGAATTGCAGGGATTATAACCCGTAATGCAGGAAATCATGCTGAAGAACTCAAAAAAATGACGGATGCCATTGCGCATCGTGGACCGGATTCTTCAGATTTCGAATTTTATGAAAATGCAGCATTGGGTCATCGCAGGCTCTCTATTATTGATCTTTCAGAAAATGGAAAACAGCCCATGTTTTCTTCAACAAAAAATGAATGTATCGTTTTAAATGGAGAAATTTATGGTTATCAGAAATTGAAAAACCAATATTCCGACTATTCTTATCATGGAAATTCGGACACAGAAGTCATTCTGGCAATGTACCACAAAAAAGATGAAAAGCTGATTCATGATCTTCCCGGAATGTTTGCGTTTGCCCTGTGGGATGACAAAAAACAGGAACTTTTCTGTGCAAGGGACCGTTTTGGAGAAAAACCTTTTTATTATGCAATAGGAGAAAAAAACGAATTTATTTTTGCATCCGAGATCAAAGCTATTTTAGCATCAGGATTGATTCAACCCAAAGTGAATCATGAAGCACTTTCTCATTATCTCCAATATGGATACGTAAGTACTTACCATAGTATCTATAAAAATATCTACACACTCCCTCCCGCTCATCAGCTTATCTGGAAGGAAGGAAAAGCCTTCATATCAAGATATTACAGTATTCCTGAAAAAGACAATGTTCTCAGCTTATCTGATGCTAAAGAGGAATTTGTATATCTTTTAAAAAATGCAGTTCAGAAACAACTGATCGCTGATGTGGAAGTCGGAAGTTTTTTAAGCGGAGGATTAGACTCTTCATCAATCGTGGCTTTGGTTTCCGAATTTTCACCTAAGCAGACTACCATAAGTTTCGGATATGATCATACTGACAGCGAACTGAAATATGCCAGGGAGATTGCTGAAAAATACAGGACAAATCATATTGAAATCCATGAAAAAAAGAAAGATCTCGCTACTTCCCTATTAAAGGTAACCCCTTATCTGGATGAGCCGTTTGCAGACCGTTCTTTTATTCCTCATTATGAAATCTGCAAAGCTGCACGGGAAAACCTTACCGTAGTACTGTCCGGAGATGCAGGCGACGAATTATTCGGGGGTTATCATTTTTACAAAGGAGAATATCAATTAAGAAATCATTTCAGCTATCATAATATTATTGCCAAATTTGGTCTCCGCATGTATCAGAAATTAAGACCGGTTTCTTTTTACTCAAAGAAAAATCTGGAGCATGATACTATTTTAGATTTTCATCAGAATTTTGTCAGAAATTCATTTAACAAAACGGAGAGAACCCAACTAGGTGTATCAGCTGATTATCAGCAACCATACAGTTTTACCCCTGATCCTGATTCACTGAATGACATTATGAGAACAGATCTTGAAAAATTTGTACCCGGAAATATGATGGTAAAATCAGACCGTATGGCGATGGCCAATTCTCTGGAAGTAAGAACTCCTTTTCTGGATATCGATTTTGCAGAATTCTGTATCCAGCTTCCGGAACAGTTGAAAATTGAAAAGGAAAATGATAAGATCATTCTCCGGGAATCGATGAATTCTTATTGGACAGAAACCATCAGAAACCGAGATAAACAGGGTTTTGGAATGAGTGCAGAAACCTGGTTTGAAGAAAAAAGTATGATCAGGCTTTCTGATGACCTACTCAGAGATAAAGACCAGAAACTATTTAGTATTATCGATTTTAATGCTGCACAAAAGTTTCTGAAAAAAGATAACAAACATTGGAATCTCCTGCAACTGGCACTCTGGGCATATAATAATAAATCTGTATTGTAATGCTGGAAATCTCTGTAATTATACCGGTATATAACGCTTCTGAATTTTTGGAAAAAGCTGTAGATTCAGCTTTGCAGCATGAAGAAGTAAAAGAAATTATCCTGATTGAAGATAAATCTACAGATAATTCTCTGGAAATTTGTCGAAAATTGGCTTCTAAAAACCCTAAAATATTAGTATATCAGCATCCTGACAAAGAAAATCATGGTGCTGGTGCAACAAGAAATTTAGGTATTGATATGGCTCGTTCTAAATACATTGCATTTCTGGATTCCGATGACTTTTATCTTCCGAACCGCTTTGATGCAGAGAAACAACTTTTTCAAGACCACAAAATCGATGGAGTTTTCGGTGCGATAGGTGTAGAATATTTATCAGAGAAGGGAAAGCAGGAATATGAAATCAAATTTAACAATGCCAGTCTTACCACAGTCAATTATTCAGCAGAAGGGGAAGAGATTTTCAGAGGCCTGTTAGGCTTGACACCGAAGGTTTTCGGCACGTTTTTTCACCTGAATGCATTAACAGTTCGAAAATCTGCAGTTACGGACAATAATCTTAGTTTCAATGGGGATCTACGCGTTCATCAGGATTCTGATTTTATTATTAAACTTGCTTATCACTGTCATTTAAAATCCGGAATTATTGACCGAGCTGTTGCTGTAAGAGGTATTCATGATAACAACAGGATTACGAAAATTATAAAATACTCTTCACAATATAATGAGCGTCAGTTTTTACTTTGGAATTCTCTTTATCACTGGTCAGAAACAGTAGAACTGTCCGCTGATGCCAAAGAATATCTTTTATTACAGAAGCAGGCTTTTGAACTGGCAAATAAAAAGGGGATGCAGAAAATAACAAGTTTACTGTTTGCTGTATTTTCGAATCCCCGAATTTTAAAAACAAAATACAGATTTACCTACACGAACAATGCAGCTCAATAATCTACAGATATTAAGAGGGATTTCAGCATTACTCGTTTGCTGTTTTCATTTTCGTGAGGATCTTAATTTTTCAAAACTGAATTTGGGTGAATTATTATTCAGTCAGGGTGGTGTTGGTGTTCCTGTATTTTTTGTCATCAGCGGTTTCATCATGACTTTTACCACGCAAAAACTAAATTTTGAGCAAGGAAAAACCTTCAAAAATAGTATCCTGTTTTACAAAAAAAGAATCATCCGCATTATTCCGTTATATTATCTGCTTACATTTTTATGGATTCTAATCGGTGGAAATATACTCCTGTATTTCAAAGGAGAACTTTTTTCAAGACTTATCCATTCTTTACTGTTTTTACCGCAGAAGGAGATGTTCCCCATTTTATATCTCGGGTGGTCTCTTAATTTTGAAATGTTTTTTTACCTCATCTTCGGCGTCTCGGTTTTATTTAAATCCTATAGATATTTTTTCATCATCATATTTTTCATGGCAACCTATATTGCAGGTCTATTATTTAAATTTGACAATGCAGTGATGCATATGGTAACCAGCATCCTCAACCTTTACTTTATAACCGGGATTATATTTGCTTTAATTTTGAAGAATAAGACGATTTCTGTTAGAAATGCAAAATTGATATCATGGGCAGGTATTGTTCTTTTTACATTCATGTTTCTCCAGATACTCCCTTTAAAAAATCAGTTCTTATCTCTGGCGATCATCTCACTGTTTGTATTTTCATTTCTTTTATTTGACTTTTCACTACGCATAAAAGCTAACAGGTTTTTTGTTTTTATTGGGAACATATCTTATTCATTATACCTCTCACATCCATTTGCAGATGTTATTTTTAAGAAAATAAAAATAAATTATGAGATCCTGAAGCTACCCTATTTTCTACTCAAAATAATATTTGTAATCGTTATTGCTTCATTTTTTTATTATTTTGTAGAGAAAAAAATAACGCAATACTTAAAAGAAAAGCTAAAAAATGCATAACCTGATGAAAATTTCTGTAATCATCCCTGTATATAATGCCGAAAAATATGTTACCCAGGCAGTAGAATCAGCTCTTCAGTTTGATGAGGTATTTGAAATAATTTTGATTGAAGATAAATCTCCTGACAATGCATTGGAAGTATGTGAAAATCTGGCATTAAAATATAAAAGAGTAAAGCTTTACCGACATGCTGACAAAGAAAATCACGGGGCCGGAGAAACACGAAATCTTGGTATAGCCCAAGCTTCCGGAGATTTCATAGCGTTTCTGGATGCAGATGATTATTATCTTCCCAACCGTTTTGATGCAGAGAAAGAATTATTCAGAGACCCTAAAGTTGACGGTATCTACGGGGCAATGGGTGTTCACTATTATTCAGAGAAAGCAAAGAAAGAGTATTATAAAATTTTCGGAGACCGTTTAACTACTGTGTATGAAAAACATGAGCCAAAGGAAGTATTTCCAGGACAGCTTAATATGAAGGGTAGTTTTGGACTTTTTACGCTCAACTGCCTAACAGTCAGAAAAGAAAGTCTGATCAAAAAATTGAATTCCCATTTTAAAGCTCACCTAAGACTTCATCAGGATACCGAGTTTTTATTCAGGCTTTCCTATTATCTTGATCTTTATCCTGGAATTCTGGATAAAGCTATTGCTGTACGGGGTGTTCATGAGAACAACCGAATCACGGCAGTCGATGCAAAAAAAATAAAGCCCGCGACAACAAAAGTTCTGCTTTGGAGAGCGGTCAACCAATGGGCACAAAGCGAAAATACGATTTCTGATGATGTAAAAATACATATCGGGAGGATGGAAAGGAGTTATGAAATTGCTCTTGCTCCTACATTAAAAAAATGGGCCATGATCTCAAAATATCTTATAACAGATTATCCAAGTATCCGTTCAGGAATTTATAATATTAATTTCAGGGAGTATCTTTTCTGAAAAGTTTTGATTTCAGCTTATTGAGAACCAGTTTTAAGGTCGTGGAAAAGCTGATTTTAGAGAAATCAGTAGTCTGATTGTACAGTTTAATATAAAATTCATGTTCCGTTATAATGAATAGATACTCATCTCTTCTTTTTGTCAGAACAGAATACATTTCATCATCATCTGCAAACTCCCGCTGAAGTAAAGACATCAGCTTTTCTAATTTTCTCATTTGGGCTCCGCCTTTATCGGTCGTCCATATTCCTGTTCCAACTCTGTAGTCAGCCATGTTTAGTGGAATATATTTTATTTTCCCTTTTTTAGCAACCATCATTTGCAGAGGATAATCAAAGAGAGGAGCTTCAGCATACCATTTCGGCAGATTCATGTGTTCCGCTCTCATCATTACGGATGGAGTATACATCATAGATCCTTTAACAAGATCTGTAATGGTATAGGTCGCTTCCTCTTTTTCTTTGGGTGCCTGTCCGATTATTTTCCCGTCTTGGATCCTGTCTACCTGGTGAAAGCATATGGAATAATCGCTGTTTTCTTCTAAAAACTTAGCCTGAACCTGTAATTTTTTAGGATCTGTCCAGTAATCATCTCCTTCACAGAAAGCAATATATTTTCCGCTGCATTGAGAAAATGTATAAATATAATTCGGGAGAACGCCCATATTTTCGTGAGCAAGAAGTTTTATTCTATGTCCATTTTCATGATTCTTGATAAGATCACGTATGATTTTCACGGTATCATCTGTGGAACCATCGTCTGAGATGACAACTTCGTATTCAAATGAGGTTTCCTGCATTAAAAGACTTTCAACGGTTTGTCTGATAAAATTCTGCTGATTGTATGTCAATGTACAGACACTTACTAATGGTTTTTGCATTTTAATCGTTCTTATAAAATTAGCGGTACGGTCAGTGAAAATCCATCAGGCCTCTTCGAAAAGCATTGCTGTTTCACTCATTGTGTTTTAACAAAGGCAAAAATAAAACTTTTTATCTGATTTTAATATCTATAAATATCAGAAGCCTTATTTAAACAATATCATGACGGTTCAAGACAGTAACTTTGTATAAAACGCAATCTGGTTTATTATCGGAATCTGTTGTTTAACCTGCATTGGGTAATTGATTCAAAAATATTTTATCACATCTTACTTAGTGACTTTAGATCAGAAAAGATTTTTTTATGGTATGATTCAAATAATTATCTTTGTATTACAAATATGAATAAAATTAAATCCGGTCTATGCTTCATACTATTTTTGAAAAAATTCAGAGAAAACAGCAGCTCTCATTACTTAAGAAGCACCCTCAGGTATCTTTAGGAAATATCAGACTGGGAATAAACGATCATTTCATACTTTCTCCCGACTTAAACAGAATGATAATCGGGAAATCGGTCAGTCTGAGAAATTATATTCATATACTTGTTGGGAATCGTGCGAACTTAGAAATTGGAGACCATGTTTTCATGAATAACTTCTGCTCAGTCAATTGTCTGGAATCAATATCAATCGGAGAGAATACTTTGTTTGGCGAAAATGTAAAACTGTATGATCACAACCATTCTCACACTGACAGCCCGGAATTTAAAATTCACCATTCTGAATTTAATACAGCTCCCATAAAAATTGGCAAAAACTGCTGGCTTGGAAGCAACGTGACAGTTTTAAAAGGAGTGACAGTGGGTGACAACTGTATTATAGGAGCAGGATGCACACTGTATAAAGATATCCCTGAAAACACGACTGTAATTAATCAGCAGCAGTTAACAGTAAAATCCGCTGTCAGATGAAATTTACTGTTCTTATAGCGCACTATAATAATTCATTATATTTTAAAGACTGCTATGATTCTTTAACCGGGCAAGTTTACGAAAACTGGAACGCTGTAATTCTGGACGACGGATCATCCGAATCAGAAAAAAAAACAATACAGTCAGTTATTGCAGGAGATCACAGGTTTACCTATTATGAAAATGAGAAAAACTCAGGTGTAGGAATTACGAAAAAGAAACTGATCGATCTTGCAGAAGGAGATATATGCGGATTTGTAGATCCGGATGATGCAATTCTGCCATCGGCAATCGAAAATTGCGTAAAGGTTTTCAGACGTAAAAAAGATGCCGTACTGGTCTATTCAAAATTCATGAAATGTGACGATAAGCTTAACCCTTTATTTCCGTTCAAATCTGCTATGCAGGTAATCAACAAAGATCCTTTTTTTTTCAATTATCCGATTCAGATTGCCCATTTCGTCGCTTTTCGAAAAGATATTTATGAGACTACTGAAGGAATGAACAGCGACCTTAAGATCGCAGAGGATCAGGATCTGTATTTAAAAATATACGAAAAAGGAAAAGTATATTTTATCAACGACATCAATTACCTGTACAGAACGCATTCAGGCGGAATTTCTCAAAATGATAACAGAAAAAAATCACATGATTATTTTGCACAGGTTATATTCAATACCATGAAGCGTCGGAATCTCAGAAGCATTAACGGAAAAAAAATCCCTGACTGTTATGATAACGCTCAGCAAATATTTGACCTGATTAATTATCAGAATTCAATCCTTTTCAGAATCAAAAAAAAGATTGTTATTATTCTACAAAAAATCTTCAGCTAAATGTCAGACCAAAAAAAAATAAAAATACTCTTCAGGCATCGTTCCATGGAAATGGGAGGTGTGGAAAAAGTAGTTCTCAGCCTGCTCAACAATCTCAACAGAGAAAAATTTGAAATGACGGTTTGTCTGAATATGAATCAGGGAGAACTCCGTGATGAATTCCCTGATCATGTACGGAAAGTTTACATTGCGGAAGGTAAAGAAAGTTTTTCTAAAAATGAAATCATTAAAAAATTCCAGCTTTTTAAAAGAAGAATAAAACTCTGGAAGGCCGAAAAGAATCCAAAGGTTGCAGATCTTATACTTAAAGAAAAATATGATGTGGAAATTGCTCCTTCTTTTGCTATTTTTTCTGCAGTATTAAATTCTTCGAATAAAAATTCAAAAAAAATAGGCTGGTTTCACTCAGAAATTAATGTTCCTAAACTTCAGCCTGCCGTTCCCAATATTTTAGACAGTTTTCCAAGGTTTGATCATATCATTTACTGTTCGCAGAAAATTAAAAATATGATGCATCATTATTATCCTGATTTAAAGTATCCTGCTGAGGACGTTGTTATCAACGCTATTCCTATTGATGAAATTAAGAGAAAAGCTGAAGAAAAGACTAAACAGTTTCCTGAAGGTCCTGTATTTATCTCTATCGGAAGGCTTCACACGAGAAAAGGGTTCCATAAATTAATTGATGCCCATAAAAAACTTACGGATGAAGGTTTCCGGCATTCCGTAATTGTGATCGGTGGTGGCGAAGAGATGGAGAACCTCACCCATCAGATTGAGCAGAATGATGTAAAGAATACCTTCTTTTTATATGGAAATCAAATGAATCCCTATCCGTACATTAAAAAAGCTGATTATTTTATTTTACCTTCAGAGTCTGAGGCATGGCCATTAGTGATTGCAGAGGCACTCATTCTTCAGAAACCAATCATTGCAACGAATGTAGGAGATGTAGGGGATATGATAGAGGATGGAAAAACGGGTTATCTTATTCAGTATGATACTGAAGAAATATATCAAGCCATGAAAAAATTCCTTACAGAGCCTAACCTCGTTTCTCATATTAAACAAAATCTGACAGATATTGAAAAGCAGTTTGACAATCAGAAGATTTTTGATGCTGTTGAACATATCATTACTAACTTAGTAGAAAATTAGAATATGCTGTTATTATTATACCGTATAATTCTCAAGATGCATACTTCTTATCAGTATATGATTCAGAGAATTTATCTGAAGGTATGCATTGCCAAAGGATTAAAAGTAGGTAAAAATGTACGCTTTGTCGAAGTTCCTGAATTTGGCACAGAACCATTTCTTATTGAAATCGGTGATGAAACTACGTTCTCAAATAACATCAGATTCGTTAATCACGACGGTGGGCAGAATGCCTTACACTTTTTTGAAAAATATAAAGATGTAAGAACCTTTGGGAGAATTAAAATAGGTAAACAATGTCTTATAGGAGCCGACACGATTATCATGCCTGGTATAGAAATGCAGGACAACTGTGTTTTGGGAGCAGGATCGATTTTGACAACATCAATGCCCAAGGGAAGTGTATTTGCAGGAGTGCCTGCTAAATTCATCTGTACCATCGAAGAATATGGCGACAAATTACTGAAAAACAATGTAATGTACCCAAGAGAACTTGAAGCATCCCGGACCAAACTCGATGCATATATTAAAGTACATCTTCCCAAAACTTATAAACCTGTAAGAAAATAATGGCCGAAAAGAAGAAAATACTTATCCGGATAGGATCTCTGCGTCATGGCGGAGCTGAAAAAGTACTGGTGACTTTTCTGAAAAATCTTCCCGAAGACAAATACGAAATTGACTTACTTTTAAATTTATATTCCGGTAAATACCTGAGTGAAGTACCGGATTGGATCAATGTCATTTACCTGAATAAGGGAGAAATGATCACCACCAACCGCCTTCAGGATATTCCTGAGAAAGCAGCGAGAGTGATTTTCCAGGGAGTTTTAAAGGAATTTCCTGATCTTCTTTATACGTTGATACTTAAAGATAAAAAATACGACATTGAGTTTGCAGCAATCCATGGGATGAGAGACGAAATACTGCATTCAACCAATCACTCCTCAAAAAAAATTATTTGGATCCACAACGATCTTTCTCAGGTAAAAGAATATACTGATGAAGAAATCCAGAAATTTTTTGGGTTTGATTCTATTATGGTAATTTCGAAGAAAATAGAAAAGCTTTTTTATGATTTAGCAAGAAATGAAACTGAAAGACAGAAAATCATCAAGATTTATAATCCTTTGGATACAACAGAAATCTTAGCTAAGTCTCAGCAGCCGGTTATCAGTTATACGTTTGATGAAAAAATCCCGACATTCATTTCTGTTGGAACTGTTTTTCCTCAGAAAGGTTTTGACCGACTTTTAAAAGTCCACAAAAAACTGCTTGATGAAGGTTTAAGACATAAGATTTTAATCATAGGGGACGGTTATGATTTTGAAAACATCAAACATCTGAAGACAGAACTTGGAGTTGACGAAACCGCAACAATGCTGGGTTTCACAGACAATCCTTATCCTTACTTTAAGAATGCTGATTTTTATATTTTAAGCTCAAGGTATGAGGGCTTCCCTACTGTTCTGTTTGAGGCTATTACATTAAAAAAGAAAATCATAGCAACGGAAGTTTCGGGAGTCAATGAAATGCTGAATAACGGAGAGCTGGGTTTAATTATAGAAAATTCGGAAGAAGGAATTTATCAGGGAATGAAAAAAGGCCTGACAGATCCTGAATATTTTACCGTCTTCACAGAGAAACTTCAACATTATACAATGCCGTTTAATCTTGATCATTCTGTGGCGAGAATAGTATCTGTTTTAGATGAATTATAATTAAAATTTAATCTGAATAAAAATAAAAGAGAATCCTTAAATTTGCTGCATGCCCAAGAATTATTCAATCATACAAAAAGATTTTTACAGAGAAAGCGGAGAATGGCTTTCCCCTATTCAGATTTTACTGAAATGTATCAATCCTAACCTTCATTTTATATATCTTCTCAGAAAGGCTCAAAAATTTGATAAAACCCCTCTGTTAGGATTTTATTGGAAAATTGTTCTTAGACATTTTCAGATTAAATATGGTTTTCAGATTTATCCGGAAACTCAGATTGGAGAAGGATTGTATTTAGGACACTGGGGAAGCCTGGTGGTAAACCCTAAAGCTGTAATCGGGAAAAATTGCAACATAGCACAAGGCGTGACCATAGGACAACAGAACCGTGGCAAAAATGAAGGATTTCCTGTTATCGGTGACAATGTATGGATAGGTCCCAATGCTGTCATTGTTGGCAGTGTCACTATCGGAAATAATGTTTTGATTGCACCGAATTCCTATGTAAATACCGATGTGCCGGACAATTCTATTGTTGCAGGCAATAAAGCTAAAATATATCCAACGGGAAATGCTACAGACGGATATATCAATAACAGGGTAGAATAATTGGATATTATCCTAATTTTTATATTAAATAATGTTAAAAATGATGATAAAGTAACAAAAAGATATATTTTTGTATGATTATTGATACAATCTATTGAATTTAAAAATAATATTAAACGAAACAATAATTACAAACTTAAAATTTTAATTTATGACAAATTCGTACGAAGTTATTTTCGAAAACAACAGAAAATGGGTAGAGTCTAAAATCGGTGATAATCCGAATTTTTTCGAAGAACTTGCCAAAACTCAGACTCCTGAATATCTTTATATCGGATGTTCAGACAGTAGGGCTACAGCAGAAGAGCTTATGGGAGCTAAACCGGGAGAGGTATTCGTTCACAGAAACATTGCCAATGTAGTGAATGCTTTGGACATGAGTGCTACAGCAGTAATTGAATATGCGGTACAGCATTTAAAAGTAAAGCACATTGTGGTATGTGGACATTACAATTGCGGCGGTGTAAAGGCAGCAATGACTCCTCAGGATCTCGGAATTTTAAATCCATGGCTGAGAAACATCCGCGACGTTTACAGAATTCACCAGACTGAATTGGATGCTATCGAAGATGAAGACAAGCGTTATGACAAACTTGTAGAGCTGAATGTTCTTGAACAGTGCATTAATGTCATCAAAATGGCTTGTGTACAGGAAAGGTATATCCTTGAAGAATATCCTATTGTACATGGATGGGTTTATGATCTAAGAACCGGTAAAATCATTGATCTTGAAATCGATTTTGAAAAAGTGTTGAAAGACATCCAGAAGATTTATAATCTCAGTGAAGATTCATGGATCATGAGCAGAAGAAAATAACCAAACCGTGGTAAATTTTTGAATAATGAAATTCTGGAGTATTATTACTTTAATGATCGTCCTCAACTTTACAGCATTGCCCAGCATTGCTGCTATTGCTGACTGGGATATCATGAGAACAAATGTAATAGTCAACGAAGAAGAAACTCATTCCCATTATTCATCCCTATTTTCAGTTTACGAAAAAACACTTCCAAAAACTTTAAATGTTTATGATCATCTGAAGTTTTTTGAGCCTGATCTGGAAGGCAGATCTTTTTTAGTGGTAGATGACACTTTTCACCTTCCACCTTTTCTTACTGTATTTTCACCTCCGCCAGAAGCTTAATTTTATATCTATAAAATATTCATAATCGTAATGATGTTGAATATTTTGTGTTTTAAAATTATTCCCAATTTTGTATGTTTGATTGTAACCAATCACCCTGCATCTTCTTTTTCGTTATTCATGAAAAAATCAAAATCTTTCTTTGGAGGAATTCAGGAGAATTTCCCGTCAGGCCTCGTTGTATTTTTAGTTGCGCTTCCGCTCTGTTTAGGTATTGCATTAGCGTCAGGCGCACCTCCTTTATCAGGTATAATATCCGGTATTGTCGGAGGGATATTGATAGGAGCAATCAGCAATTCGAATGTATCTGTATCGGGGCCAGCTGCAGGGCTGACAGCAATTGTTTTAACAGCTATCACAGATCTTGGGGCATTTCAGCTTTTTCTTTGTGCCGGGATTATTGCAGGTTTTATCCAGCTTATTTTAGGATTTATAAGAGCAGGAAGTATTTCCAATTATTTCCCGAATAACGTGATTGAAGGAATGCTTGCCGCAATAGGAATTATCATTATTCTGAAACAGATTCCTCATGCATTGGGATTCGATAAGGATTATGAAGGGCATGAGTCTATTTTTGATAATGGATTGAATTTCGGGTATTTTAACGAATTACTGGAAGCAGTTCATCCTGGTGCCATTACTGTAACGTTGGTTTCTGTTGCACTTCTCTTAGCTTGGGATAAAATTCCATTTTTAAAAAGAAAGAAAATGCTTCCAGGTGCTCTGGTGGCGGTAGCAGCAGGTATTTTACTGAATGAACTTTTCAAAATGACTGGTAGTTCTTTCGCAATTAGCACGACTCATCTGGTTTCTCTTCCTGTCCCTCAAAGTATTTCAGATTTCAAAAATCTGATTGTGATGCCTGACTTTAATGGATTCACCAATATAAAAGTCTGGATAGCGGGAGCGACTATTGCAATTGTTGCATCGATTGAAACCCTGCTTTGTATTGAAGCTTCAGACCGGTTGGATGTACAGAGAAGAATAACCGATACGAACCTTGAACTGAAAGCTCAGGGAATCGGAAATCTGGTAAGTTCACTGATTGGAGGACTTCCTATGACTTCCGTGGTGGTAAGAAGTTCTGCTAATGCTAATGCCGGAGCAACTTCTAAATTTTCTACGATGATTCATGGTGTTTTGCTGTTGGTCTGTGTACTCTCTATCCCTTTTTTATTAAATCTGATTCCATTAGCTACATTGGCAGCAGTATTAATTTTAGTAGGATACAAGCTGGCAAAACCGGCGACATTTTTACATTTCTGGCACTTGGGAAAATTTCAGTTTATCCCATTTGTTGCTACAGTTGTCGCAATTGTTGCCACTGATCTTCTGAAGGGCGTGGGAATCGGTCTTGCTATTTCAGTATTTTACATTCTCCAGGGAAACATGAAGCGTGCCTATTATCTAAGCAAGGAGAGACTGGATAATGCTGACGGGATTACTATCAGATTAGCTGAAGAAGTTTCTTTTCTCAATAAAGCAGCCATAAAGAAAACATTGAAAAACATTAAGGCAAATTCAACAGTAACTATTGATGCAACAGGAACCTCGTATATTGCCACCGATGTACTGGAAATGATTCAGGATTTTGCCAATATCAGGGCAAAAGAAGAAGACATCAATGTAGAACTTATGGGTTTTAAAACTTCATACAGAGATTATGAGACTGATGAAGAGTCTCATATCATTATCACACATACGAGAGCGATGTAAGTATATGGACAGATTACCTATCCAAGTTTGGTGGGTAATCTGTCTTTATAAAATTTTGTAAATATATTTTTGTGATTATTTACCATTGAATGCCGACATGGTATTCCCTATTCCGGCAAATACAAAGGACAGGCATGCTTTAGAAAACTTTTCAATTCTCTCTTCTAACTTTTCTGATTCTTCTCCGCTCCATGTTCCCAAAACATAATCCACCTGCTTACCTTCAGAAAACTCAGCAGAGATCCCAAAGCGAAGTCTTCCGTAATTTTGGGTCTTTAAACTTTCATGAATACTTTTGAGACCGTTATGTCCTGCATCAGAACCCTTCATTTTCATTCTTAAAGTCCCAAAAGGAAGGGCCAGATCATCGGTAACAATCATCACATTTTCCAAAGGAATATTTTCTTTCTGCATCCAGAACTTCACTGCATTTCCTGATAAATTCATATAGGTGTCAGGTTTCAGTATCAAAACTTTTCTTCCTTTATATTTTCCTTGAGCCATCCAGCCAAAGTTAGAGGTATTAAAAGAGGTCTCAAGAATTTCCGCTATTTTGTCGGCGATCTTAAAACCTATATTGTGACGTGTATTTTCATATTCCGGACCTTTGTTGCCCAGCCCGACAATTAAATATTTCATTGAGAAATTTTTTGTAAAATTAAGAGATATTAAACAAAAAGCTCAATCCTGTGGAGGATTGAGCTTTTTTATTTTTAAAATAAAATATTACAAAGGCTTGTAAATATAATTTACACTGAATCCCTGGGTCATATAAGTCTGAGCATCATATCTGTATGCTGTTGACAAAATCACCGGACTTGGGATAATATCCATTAAGTCTGTGATGGATATTCTCTTCGGACTGTTCGGAGATAGAATAAATGATTCAGCATCACCTGAAGGCTCTGAGATAAGTCTCGATACTTTATATGCAAAAGGCAGTAATGTAAAAGGGCTGATCTGAGAATCATAGTTAAGAAATTCATAACTGTATTTTTCAGTTACAGGACCATTGACACCAGCATTAATTTCACCATAATGTCTTTCAGCTTTTGAAACATTATCACCTAAATAAGTGTACCACGTTTTGCTGTAATCTTGATACACAAAAGGAACCCCGGATACTTCTACACCGGTTCTCATATTGATCATATCAAATTTACCTGTTGTAGAGCTGTATGACAGATCATAAAGTGATTTTGTTCTTTCACTGAGAAGGTATGGGCCTGCAGGTGTAGTGGGTGGTACTGCAGGTGTTCTTTTGTAAGTTGATCTGTTTTCAGAAACAATTGTTAATCTTCCTAAATTACCATATGTGAATAATTGTGAATAAACAATACTGTCATCATCAATTGTTCCGTTATTATCAAGATCCAAGTGGCCGTTAAAAGTAATCTGGCTGATCTTATCGCCACTCCACATAACATTGATCACAGAGTTTTTCCCTGCAATAACTTTAGACAAAAGTAATCCGTTATATTGATATTCTGCGATAGTTGCAGCATCGGTAACTTCTCTGAATAAGGCTCTCGGACCGTTAAAACCACTTGTTTGATTTAGGTCTACCAAAGGATTACCTTCTTCATCAGTCAGATCTTTACATGAATGAACAGACGAGATGCCTGCGACAAGTAAAATAAAGTAGAAAAGTTGTTTCATTTCAGAAAGATTATTTATAATTCCACAAATATAATTTTTTTTTAAATAAAAATTGTGTTTTACTTCACATTCTCGTAAAATAACCGTAAAAAAATTAGTATTCAAATATCGATTCCTGATTAATCCTGAAATATTATCATACAGCTTTTTAATTTTAAAAGCTGATGGGACGATATGATCATCCCATCAGCCAGGTAATCTAATATGCTGGATTTTGAGGAAAATTCTTATTCTGATTTAAATCAATCACCGTTTGTGGAATCGGTCTCAAGATTTTCTGGGTTCCGTTATTTCCACTGAAATTTCCGGCGCTGGTGATCTTATAATTATAAAGCACTGTTCTTGCCACCAACGTACCTGTCCGCTTCAGATCAAACCAGCGGTTATACTCACCCAGCATCTCCCTACCTCTTTCATCCAATATATAATTTATGTTAAATTCAGCTAAATCTGCATTCGGAACGCCCGCTCTGTTTCTGACAACGTTTAACCTTGCGAGACCCGTAACCGGATTTCCCGCCTTAAGATACGCTTCTGCAGCGATAAGATAAGTATCTGCCAGTCTTGAAACAATAATATCTCTTGTACTTACAGGTCCTGTACTTGAAGGAGTCGTTAAAGCGGGATCGTCAAATTTTTTCACAGGAATTGTCTGATAATCTAGGTTTTTGACCAATGTATACGCCGCATCATACGTCCCTTTGTCATGATAAACAAATCCCGCAGCCAATTTTGAGGCATTGGCAGTCATCCAGGCTGATTTATCTGCTGCAGTATACCATAGTGGCTCATAAAAATGTTTTATTTTCAGATTGGTCTTATCTGCAACCCGGAAAAAATCATAATATTTTTCATAAACGACATTCATAAAAGTTGATTCCCATCTCAAATCTCCCTGCTTAAATAATTCTAAAGCATATTTTGTAGGACATAGATTATAACTTCTCAGCGGAGCAGAGCCCTGAGTTTCGGCACCTCCTAAATAGGAACTAAAGTAATAAAACTGTTTGTTTCCCAATGTTGAAGGAGAAGTAGTTGTCGATTTTAAATCATACTGTACAGAGAAAATTGTCTCCGCATTCAGATCATTTCCCGGATAGAAAAGTTGAGAAGGTGCCACCGTCAGAGCCTGACCTGCTATGGCAGCATCGGCATGAACTGCTGCTGCCGCAAAATCTGCAGGAGAACCGAAAGATTCATAACCTCTGGTTAAATAAACTTTTGCAAGCAGATCATTAACTGCCTTTTTATTGACTCTTCCACTGGAGGAATATGCTGTCGTTCCTACTGCCGCAAGTGACGCTTCAAGATCACTGATGATAAAAGCATACACTTCCTGCGCTGTATTTCTGTTAAACTGCAAAACGGGAGTAGTAAAATTTTCAGTAACGATCGGAACTCCACCATACGTCTGAACCAATAGAAAATAAGCATTAGCTCTGAGAAATTTCGCCTCTCCTACTAAAACCTGCACATTTGAATTCTGTTCTGTAACTGTTGAATAGTAAACCGTTTTATTTACCGATTGAATAAGCTGATAACAGGAATTATAGAGTTGATCCACTCCTTCTGCAGCAGGAATAAGCTGCTTATACTGACTTAACCCTGCAGGTTCTGGTGTCCTGCCTTCAGCATACATATCTGTACCTGATACAAAAAGCCAGGGATCTCCGCCATAAATACCTTTCAGCCACGCATAATTTGTATTGACCAGTAACTGAAATCCTGAGGCTGTTTTATAGGTTTCATCTGCTGAAACATACGATAAGCTTTCTTCCTCTATAAAATCGTTACAGGAATGTAATAATATCCCTGCAAGTCCTAATACTAATACTATTTTTTTCATGATAATCTAATTAAAATTTAACACTTAAACCTAACTGAGTCGTCACTGAAGCCGGTCTGTTGATTCCAAGACCTGCAGAAGCCCATTCAGGATCATATCCTTCGAACTTAGTAAATACGAAAGGATCTAAAACATTTACATATATTCTGAAACTGTTCATTTTCACTTTCTTCAGAAAATCTGAATCAAATGTGTATCCTAAGGATATATTTTTAATTTTCACAAAAGAGGCATCCCTGTAGTAGGCAAAACCGGTTCCCCAAAATGCTCCCGCGCCTGTGGCAACCGGCCCAGGTCTTGGATTTTCGCTGTTTGCATTTGCTGCAAGGCCAGCATTGTTGGATGGGATAAAATAATCCATAGCCATTTTCTGACGCCCTCTGTCTGAAACATCAGCAAAATTTTGATGGAACGTGCTTAATACAGTTTGTCCCTGACTGGTGATCACAGAAAAATTGAAATCAAATTTTCCAATAGTCAGTCTTGAGTAAAAGCTTCCCTGCCATTTTGGAACAGAACTTCCGATTACTGTTCTGTCATTCTCGTCAAACTTTCCGTCACTATTCAGGTCTTTGGGTCTTGCCTGACCGGGAGCCTGACCATAAGATGCGGCCTGTACAGCTTCACTTTCCTGCCAAACACCATCATAAACGTAATTAAAGTTGGGATTTAAATTTGATCCCAAAATAAGCATATTCCCCCTATCGCTTACCTGATCCTGATTATAAATAGATTCTAATTTATTTACATTTTTACTGAAAGTAAAGGTAGTTTCCCAGGTTATAAATTTATTTTTGATGTTTTTTGTAGTCAGTAAAACCTCCACTCCTTTGTTACTTACTGAGCCAACATTTGAAAAAGTATACTTCCAACCCATCTCTGCGGGAAGCTGCTGTCTGTAGATAAGATCCTCTGATAAACGGTCATAAACATCTACCGTACCGGTGATTCTGTTTTTAAAGAAGCCAAAATCCACTCCAAAGTTGAGTTCTCTGGTTTTCTCCCACGTAAGTGTAGGGTTTGCCAGAGTTTCAGATTGAAATCCCGGAACCAGTACAGAGCCGTTTGCATAAAAAGTCTGCTGATTAAGTAAAGCCTGCGAAGTATATGGTGACACATTATCATTTCCTGTGTATCCTATACTTGCCCTTAATTTAAAATCAGAAATGACTTTGACATTTTCTAAAAAAGATTCTTTATTCACCTTCCATCCTAATGCGAGGGATGGAAAGTTTGTCCATTTGTTTCCTTCGGACAGGACTGAAGAACCGTCCCATCTTATAGATGCAGCCAATAAATACTTATCTGAATAAGCATAATTTACTCTTGCAGCATACGAATTCAAAGTTTTCTTCAGATAGGGCGGCGACTGAATCTGGAAGCTCGTCTGCAGTCCGGATCCGGGATTATAATATCCTGTATTGAATGGCTGGCCATTTGAATAAGCATAAGATGCCTCATCTGTTGTTGAATATATGCTTTGAAGCAATAATAAACTTACATCATGATTATCTCTGAAAGTATGTTTTAGATCGACCTGATTATCCCATGTATAATTGAAATTTTCTGATCTCAGAATAGAAGATGAAATCAAATTATTGAGTGCGATTCCTGCATTGGTTTCTGCGCTGTTTGAAATCCCTAAAGATGAGTTTGAGACCCCGGCAGAGAATGTCGTTTTCAACGACATCCATTTTAAGGGCTGATACTGGAAAAAAATATTTCCTATACTCTGCCAGATTTTTTCAGTCTGTCTGGAATTGGCTATTTCAAGCAGTGGATTGATTGTACTGGTCTTATTAATAGCCCAACTGCCGTCCGGATAGGTAAGTTTCCCTGGGAGTAAAAATAGTTTTCCATTAATTTCATTACCTGCGGTATCGATTGCATAAGGTGACATTAGAGGGCTGAAACTGAATGCAGACCTCATGGCCAGATCACTTCCATATTCTGTAACTATTCTGGCAACAGTTATATTGGCACCGGTCGTAAATTTATCATTTACTTTATGATTTACTCCTAATTTAAAAGTGTATTTGTCACTGGAATCATTATCAATGAGTCCTTCATTTCCCTGAGCTCCAAATGCCAAATTATATCCGAATCCACCTTCTGATCTGCCGGAAATATTGACATAGTGATTCTGCATGGCACCTGGCCTTAAAACAGCGTCATACCAATCAAAATTATATCCATTGTTGGCTCTTGAAACCAGTAATGGACTTTGATTTCCTGCCAATGAGGCTAACTGGGCCGGAGTCTGCGTAAGTGGCGTAGCACTCAGATAAGCAGCCTGATGGAATTTCCACCATTCAGATCCTGACATCATTTGAGGTAATCTGGCTGCCGTTTTTACTCCATATGAAGTTTCCAGAGAAACATTAATTCCTGACTTTGCAGTAGCACCGCTTTTCGTTGTTACGATAACAACACCACTGGCACCTCTTGATCCGTAAATTGCCGCTGAAGATGCATCTTTCAAAACATCCATACGTGCAATGTCCTGAGGATTCAGAAAGTCAATATTCTCACTTGGTACTCCGTCTACTACATAAAGAGGGTTGCCCGATGAGATTAATGAGTTGCTTCCTCTGATTACCATTTTAAAACCGTCTCCCACCCTTCCTGAGTTTGATGTAATCTGTACACCCGGCATGCTGCCCTGTATTGCTTCTAGCGGACTGTTCGTATTTCTTTCTACTATTTTATCAGCACTCAATGTATTCACAGAGCCTGTAAGATCCGTTTTTTTAACACTTCCGTATCCTACTAAAACAATCTGCTCGATACTTTTTACTTTTTCGTCTTTAAGAGGTATATTAATGTACGTGCGATTATCAATAGGTACGGTAATAAATTCATAACCTTCGTTTTCTACAGCAAGTGAAGACTGATCTCTCTGAAGAGTAATGGCAAAGTTACCATCAGTATCAGTAGTTACTGAATTTTCAGTTTCAGCTTCTTTTATCACTACGTTTGATAAGGGAGTTTTTTTATCATTTGTAATTTTTCCGCTTACTTCTTTACCCTGCTGTGCAAAGACAGCAACAGAAGAAAAAAGGAATAGGACTGCAAGCTTCTTACGGATAAGAAAACCAGATGTCGTCAGTTTTTCAAAAGACATAATATTGAGTTTTTTGGTTAAATTTTAAATTCAAAAACAGCAAATTATCATGAATGCAAGTTTTTGTCTGTTTCAAAAAAATGTAAAAATCATAGTGTAATCGATTGCGCAAAACATTATAATTTTTATTTGCCCTATATTAATCTTTTTTTAATACAATTTTAATTTTTTTTAACATGAAATTGTGAATTACAGCATAACATTTTAATATTCAATTCATTAAATTCAAATAAAATATATCTTAAAATATGATTTTTATCAGTTTTTCAGTAATTTCAACTCATCTGTTTTATCCAAAAAGTATGGTCAGCATTCCATTTTTCCTACTTACATGAAAAAAAATCTTAGAATTTTTAAAAATATCTTATCAATTTTTACTCTGAAAATTTTTGCCCGCTCAAGCCTGACAGAAACAAAAAAACCATCATTTTCAAGATGGTTTTTTAATAAAATTTCAACAATGACTTTTGTAATTTCATTGTAACAGATTCATGATCTATTTACTATCTTATAAAGCCTTATAGATATATTTTTGAGCCTGTGTTTGATCTGAAGTCGGATAATTCATAGAATCATAAAGATAAGTGAAACTGCCAGGAATGACAGGAGCAGGGGAAGGATACACAACACTAAAACTGGTAATGTTATTAGCAGATAATGAAGAAAAATTAAGAGGATGTAATAAACTCCACATGACAAAAAATGTTTTTGGCAGGGTTGAGTACGGATTGATTTTACTATCATACGCAGAATAATTATAAGAAACCGTTATTACAGAAGACATATCCGGAACACCCGCTGCACTGGTCACCCCACTTTCTGTCGTTAACTTTGTTATATTATCTCCTGTGTTTATCAGGTTATAATTGATAAAATGTGTATAAGTCGTTCCTGATTTTTTCTTTTCGACAATTTTTGTCATTTTTCCGGAACTGTCGTACGTATAAGTATATTCGCTGTTAAATGTAGGCGTTGTTCCCATACTGGTACTGCAGGTAGTGTAATTAATTTTTCCGTTTGAATCGTAAGTTATAGTAAAGTCATACGTCAAATTATTAGCCGGAACAGCACCATTTACTTCCTGACCGAATTTCACTTTTGTAATTTTACCTGAAGTATAGGTCACATTTCCTATAAGAAATGAATTAGGCCCGCTGGCCTCTTTGAAAATTGCTTTTTCAAGAACATTTCCTGTGGTTACAAATTCTTGATTTGTAACATTACTGACAGAAATTTTATGCAAGATTCTTGGACCGGTGATCATGGGAGCAGAGCCTCCGTTTCCGCTACCACCCGGATTGTTGTTATTCTGATTAATAGGATCTGCGGTTGTATTATCGCATGAAAAAAGAAAGCAGAGAAGTAACATTATTCCTCCTCTTAAAAAATTAATTTTTAGCATAGATTTTCAGTTTTTGATTTCCGTAAATATAATTATTTATAATCATATCTTAGTAAACCTGATTTTTTTACAAAAAAAAACTGAAAAATTTCTATTTTACATCCTCATCTTGCTAAAACATTAGGATTATAAAAATAAACATTTTTTTACAAAGATAAAATAGACTTTAACAGTACATTTACTTCATCCACATTCTGTACACTTTCTTTTCTCATCATCAGCTGATTACCTTCTTTTCCTATCTTTTCCTTAAGCTGCGCCTGGGAAGGATTTTGAGTTAAATAACTGATGATATGTCTGAATTTATCAGTCTGATAAAATTTATCCTGTGGATTTGGAGGAAAATATCCTATGAAAATGCTGTTTTTCATCACTATTTTTTCGAAACCAATATCTGCGGCCAGCCATTTCAGAGCGACACTCTTTAACAGATTAGTCGCCTCATCAGGTAAAGTCCCGAAACGGTCTTTAAGTTCAGATTCAAATTTCTGAAGGTCAGTTTCATTATCAATTTCAGCTAATTTTTGATACAGCAACAGTCTTTCTTCCGTACTTGAGATATATGAATCCGGAAGCATCAGCTCAAGATCCGTATCTATATTAACATCTTTTACTGTTTTGAATAACTTCTGACGGTCTTCTTCATTTTCAAACAGATTTTCAAAATCTTTATCGTCTTTTAATTCTTCCAGAGCTTCCTGCATCATTTTCTGGTAGGTTTCAAAGCCCATTTCATTGATAAAACCACTTTGTTCACCACCTAATAAATCTCCTGCACCACGAATTTCCAGATCTTTCATTGCAATCTGGAAACCACTCCCCAAATCCGAAAACTGTTCAATGGCTTCCAACCTTTTTCTTGCATCAGAGGTAACCATATCTAAAGGAGGCGTAATCAGATAACAGAAAGCCTTTCTGTTACTGCGTCCCACTCGTCCTCTCATTTGATGAAGATCTGCCATTCCGAATCGCTGCGCATCATTAATGAACATTGTATTTGCATTGGGTACATCGACTCCGCTTTCCACAATAGTAGTTGCAACCAAAACATCAAATTTACCTTCCATAAAATCAAGAACATTTCTTTCAAGCTGTTTGCCTTCCATTTGTCCATGTCCGGTAATCACTCTTGCATCGGGAACGAGCCTTTGAATCAATCCGGCAATATCTTTCAGGTTTTCAACCCTGTTATTGATAAAGTAAACCTGCCCATCCCGTTGTAACTCATAGGAAACTGCATCACGGATGATTTCTTCACTGAAACCGATCATCTGAGTTTCAACCGGTTGCCGGTTGGGTGGTGGCGTTTTAATGACAGACAAATCTCTTGCAGCCATGAGGGAAAACTGCAAAGTTCTCGGAATAGGGGTTGCCGTGAGTGTCAGCGTATCAATATTTGATTTTAATGTTTTTAATTTGTCTTTAACCGATACGCCAAACTTGTGCTCTTCATCGATAATCAATAAACCTAGATCCTTAAATTTCACTTTCTCAGATGCCAGCTGATGTGTTCCGATGACGATATCCACTTTTCCGTCTTTTAAACCGGCGATCGTTTCAGATTTCTGCTTGGCCGTTCTGAATCTGTTTAAATAAGAAATATTCACTGGAAAGTCTTTCAGTCTTTCTTTAAAACTTCGATAATGCTGGAATGCAAGTATAGTTGTAGGAACCAAAATTGCAACCTGCTTTCCGTCCGTAGCTGCCTTGAATGCTGCACGGATTGCGACTTCCGTTTTACCAAAGCCTACGTCCCCGCAAACCAGCCGATCCATCACCGTATCTGCTTCCATATCATTTTTTACATCAATGGTCGCCTTTTCCTGATCGGGAGTGTCTTCATAGATGAAACTTGCTTCCAGCTCATTTTGAAGATAAGAATCCGGGGTATAGGCAAACCCCTTCGCCGTCTTCCTTTCTGCATATAATTTGATCAGATCAAAAGCGATCTGTTTTACTTTGGCCTTCGTCTTCTGTTTTAAAGATTTCCATGCAGGCGAACCCAGTTTACTTAAAACAACTTCTTTTCCGTCAGGACCGTTATACTTTGAGATTTTGTGCAGTGAATGGATACTTACGTATAATAAATCCCCATTTTTGTAGGTCAACTTAAAGCATTCCTGGATTTTACCGTCGTTGTTAACCTTGACCAATCCCATGAATTTTCCTATGCCGTGGTCAATGTGCGCAATACAATCTCCTACTTTCAAAGACATCAGATCTTTGAGCGTAAGCTGCTCAGATTTAGCAAAAGTATTTTTAGCCTTATAGCGTTGATAACGGTCAAAAATCTGGTGGTCAGTGTAGACCAGAATTTTATGATCGCTGTCTACAAATCCTTCATGCAGTTCTGATTTAAAACTTTTGAAAATAATTTTTGAGGTATCTGGATGAGTAAAATTAAAATCTTCAAATATAGATTCCAGCCTTTCTTTCTGTTTATCAGTAGAAAATGAAATCCAGATATCAAAACCCTGTTCCTGTTTTTCCTCAAGATCCTCAATTAACAGTTCAAAATTTTTGTGAAACGATGGCTGTTGTGTCTGCCTAAGCTCAAACTGTTCTGAACTTAAACCTTCTACAGGCTGCAGTCCAAAATCTACAGTCCTGAATTTTTTATAATCAAACAGAAATTCTTCATCGGAAATAAACAGTTCCTGAGGTTTCCTATGAGAAATATCTTTACTTAAAGTATCATACCTCTCTAAAGATTTCTCATAAAAACTTCTGAGTTTCTGCAATCCGATGAAAGCATTTTTAGAAACAACAAAACTATCTTCGGGCAAAAGTTCCAATAAAGAAACACGGCTTCCTGATACTGAGTAATTCATATTGGAAACAAGCTGAAATTCTTTCACTTTATCTATTGAAAGCTGCGTCTCAATATCAAAGGTCTTTATATTTTCAACTTCATTCCCAAAAAATGTTATCCTGTAAGGCTTTTCGTTTGAATAAGAGAACACATCTACAATTCCTCCACGTACAGAAAATTCGCCAGGCTCAGAGACAAAATCAGTCTGCTGAAACTTATAGTGACTGAGCAATTCATCCACAAAATCAAAATCCAGTTGATCACCTACTTTTATATGATGAGAAATCGATTTAAAATCTTCTTTCTTTAAGACCTTTTCCGACAGAGCACCCATATACGCAACGATTACTTTAGGAGACTTTTCAGAATTTATTCTGTTAAGAACATCGGTTCTTAACACCAAGTTGGCATTCTGTGTTTTCTCAACCTGATAAGCTTCAAGATGTGTCGCCGGAAAATACAGCACTTTTTCTTTTCCGATCAGATCCTCCATTTCTGTATTTACATACAAAGCATCCTCCTTATCATCAACCAGATATAGAATGTTCTTTTTACGGGTAAGAAATAGCTCAGCAGTAAAAATAGAAACGGAAGAACCTGCACTTCCCCTGACCGTGAGGTGAGGGTGATTTTCTATCTGTATAAAAATTTCTTTCGCAAATTCTTTTTTCAGCAGATCAGGAAGAAAATTTTCTTTTATGGTTTTCAGATGCATAAAAATAATAATAGGATAAACGACGAAATCGATTTCGAGAGAATCCCGAAACCGTTTTTTATCATTACAAAGATAGTGCTATTTTTTTCTTTGCCTAAAAAGCTTGCAAAATTAAAATCATTAATAATAAACTTTTATTATTCACAAAAACCCAGTATAAACTCTAAAAACAGTTAAAATAAATCTTTTTTTAATCAATGGCATAGTGTTTGAAAAACCTTCATCCGTAAACCAAAAAAATAATTTTATGAAAAGTGCAATCAAAATTTTAGGTGTTTTTATGCTGGTCATGTTTACCGCAATCTCATTTACTTCATGCAGCGATGATGATGATCCTGCCAACAATGATTTCTTTGCAGGAACATACAAGGGTAAAATAAGTTACAATGACGGTTCAACTACTATTTCTGAAGATAACGGAAGTGTTTTTGTAACAAAAATTGCAAGTGGTACAAAGTATAACTTCGCTTTCTCAAACAGTATTCCTGATCTTAATGGTGTAGAATTTGAAAAGCAGGGTGACAACACATTGGTAAGTGTAGGCTCAAGCGCTACATCTTATATCAGAATCGATAACAATGAGTTAAAGATTTTATATTCTAAAGATGGTAAGATCTGGACAGCTAACTGTACGAGATAATCAATTCGTTTAACAAAAATCACAACCTGTTTCTGGAAAATGAAACAGGTTTTTTTGTTTAAAAGGGCAGAAAATTTATTTGTATCCGGCAATCAACAGTTATTACCATATCTTTTCATAAGCCACTGAATATAAACACGCATAGCCGGACAATTAATCTTTTTTTAAGCTGTGATAAACTTAAGTTAAGGATTGAAATATTGATTTTTATATTGAGATTTTACATAACTTTACTTAAACAAAAATCATTAAGACATGAAAAAATTTCTCACCGCAATGTCGATCGTTTTAGGATTAGGACTTGCAAATGCTCAACAAACTGTTCCTGCTGCAAAAAGCACAGTACAAAAAACTTCCAAAAATGTACAGTCATTAAAAGCTGAACCGGCAAAACCCGCCGTAAAAATGAAAAAAGACGGAACCCCAGATAAAAGATATAAGGAAAATCAAAAATTAAAGAAAGACGGAACACCGGATAAAAGATATAAACAGAACAAATAATCAACATTAAAATATTGACTTTCATAATCAAATTTTGAAGAACCGATAAATTTATTTGTCGGTTTTTTCTTTGCATGTTTTTCTTAGAGAATCATAAAATTTAATTTAAAGTTTAAATTATTGATACAATTCTGTACTTATTTATAAATTTGAAGTATGTTAAACTTCTTCAAGAAAAAAGCTGCAGTGATCTGGGCTGACAGCCATGTACAGAAAGCAAACGATTTTAAGCAGAATGCAGAAAAAGATCAGCACAAAATACTGCTGTCTCTCTTGAAAAATGCTGAAAAAACGCTTTTCGGACGGGAGCATCAATTTGAAAATATTAAATCTGTTGAAGATTTTCAAAAAAACATAGCAATCTCAGACTATGAAGACCTGAAACCCTATATCGAAAAAGTAAAAAAAGGACAGCGGAATATTCTCTGGACAGAAACTCCAGAGTATTTTGCTAAAACTTCCGGCACTACTTCCGGGTCAAAATATATTCCGATCTCAAAAGAAGGAATGCCCTATCAGGTTGTGGGAGCACAGAGTGCATTATTTCATTATATTTCAAAAAAGAGAAATGCTGATTTTGTCAATGGAAAAATGATTTTTCTTCAGGGCAGTCCTGAACTGCAAGAGGTTTTTGGAATCAAAACAGGCCGTCTGTCAGGAATTGTTGCGCATCATATTCCATCTTATCTGCAGAAAAACCGGTTACCGAGCTGGGAAACCAATCTTATAGAAGACTGGGAAGCAAAAGTGGACAAAATTGTTGAAGAAACTGAAAAAGAAAACATGACCCTGATTTCCGGAATTCCCCCCTGGCTCATCATGTATTTTGAAAAACTGATTGAGAAAAACGGAAAAAAAATAAAACAGCTCTTTCCAAATCTCCAATTAATTGTTACCGGTGGAGTCAATTATGAGCCATACCGTGAAAAAATGGAAGAGTTGTTGGGAGGAGAAGTTGACATTATCCAGACTTTTCCTGCATCAGAAGGCTTTTTTGCTTTTCAGGATGATTACACCAAAGAAGGTCTTCTTTTACTGACCAATCATGGTATTTTCTATGAGTTTATTCCTTTGGAACAATATGGCAAACCAAATGCACAGAGACTGACTTTAAAAGAAGTTGAGCTTAACAGAGATTACGCTTTAATCCTAACAACAAATTCAGGGTTATGGGCGTATTCCATAGGTGATGTAGTACGTTTTATTGACAGGAATCCCTATCGTATTTTAGTAAGCGGAAGAACCAAGCATTTTACTTCAGCATTTGGAGAACACGTTATAGCATTTGAAGTAGAGGAAGCCATAAAAGCTACAGTGGAAAAATTCCCGGCATCGGTAACAGAATTCCATCTTGCTCCGGAAGTCAATCCTGAAAATGGTCTTCCCTACCATGAATGGTTTATCGAATTTGAAAAAGAACCTGAGAATTTAGATTCATTTATAGATGAACTTGACCTGCAGATGAGAAACAGAAACACTTATTATGATGATCTGATTTCAGGAAATATTCTTCAGAAGTTAAAGATCAGCAGACTTTTAAAAAATGCGTTTCAGGAATATGCAAAATCTGAAGGTAAACTTGGCGGACAAAATAAAATTCCCAGATTGGCGAACGACAGAAAAATAGCGGATTTATTGAAAATGTATAAAATTTAATCACATTTTCCTGATTCCGAAACATATATTCAAAAAAAATTATAAATTTGGAAAACTAAAATTTAATAATGAAAGCATCTGTACTTTTAAAATCATCTTTACTAACAGGTTTATTAATCTTCTCATCTTGTGCTACCACAAAGTACAGCGAAAATATTTCAACAAATAATTATTCTAATCTTGAAGCTGGCAAAATTTATGTTGTAACGCCGAGAGACGGATCAAAAAAGCAGACCATTCTGTTCAGAAACATCAGTGGTGACAATGTCATCGGAACAGCAGGAAAAAAAGACAGTACAGAAGTGGTAATTCCAAAATCGAATATCGCCTCTGTAAAAGACAGATCGAAAGGACGAGTTCTGGGAGGAGCGGTGCTTATCGGAGCGGCGGGAGCGGCAGCAATTGTCATCAGTGCCTTGAGAGCAGACTAAAAAAAAGATCTCATTCAGATAAAATAATCATTTTCATTTGAAAACATCACATACTGATAGCCCTAAATGAATTTTTAGGGCTATTTTTGCGGTATGATTTCTCTGACACCTCTCAAAACTTTAAACAATACAGAATTCAGAAATCTTCTTACCGGAAGATTTTTCATCGTTTTAGCATTCCGTATGCTGGCTACTTTGTTAGGATGGTGGGTATATCAATTAACAAAAGATCCGTTTTCTATTGGATTAATTGGACTGTCAGAAGTTATCCCGGCAGTCAGTTGCGCTCTTTACGCCGGCCATGTCATTGATATGAATGAAAAGAAGAAACTGCTCATGATCTGCACCTATCTGTATGTTTTTCTGATAGGACTGCTGCTAATCCCGGCATTTTTTAATGTGGAACTTCATTTTTCAGGCCATCAAATCACTTACTTTATCTACGGAGTCATTTTTTTCACAGGAATTGTACGGGCTTTCATAGGTCCGATTGTTCCGTCAATGATTCCAAAAATAGTTCAGAAAGTTAATCTCCCAAGTGCCATCACCCTAAATCAGGCAACATTTTTGATTTCTTCAGTTTGTGGTCATGCCGCTGGAGGCTTCCTGATCGGCCTGGTCGGCGTTAAATGGACATTGATTGTTATTATTTCTTTAATATCAGTTGCTTCCATTTTCTTCTGGCAGCTGAACAAACAGTTTTCTGAACACAAAAAAGACGAAATAAAGGTTTTTGAGAGTATGCGAGAAGGAATTGCCTACATTTTTAAAACCAAAGAAATCCTGGGAGCGCTCTGTCTTGATATGTTTGCCGTACTTTTCGGAGGTGCGGTGGCAATGATTCCTGTATTTGCAACAGATATTCTTAAATCTGGAGCTGAAGGTTTTGGACTGCTGAATGCTGCATCAGACATTGGTTCAATGATCATTATTACCACCTTATCGATTATTCCTCTGCGGAAAAACCAAGGGAAGGTTTTACTTTCAGTAGTTGCAGGATTCGGACTCTGTATTATAGGTTTCGGATTATCGCACTATTATTGGTTATCATTCATGTTTTTGGTTTTGAGTGGCATGCTGGATGGAATTTCAGTTGTAATCAGAGGAACGATTGTTCAGCTTAAGACTCCTGATCACATCAGAGGACGTGTTTTAAGTGTCAATTCCATCTTTATTATGTCGAGCAACGAAATGGGACAGTTTGAAAGCGGACTTGCCGCAAAATTAATGGGAGTGGTGAGATCAGTTGTTTTTGGCGGAAGCATGACGTTACTTATTGCATTGGCCGTAGCTGCCACTAATCCAAAATTAAGAAAAATGCAATATTAAAAGATATATATTGACAATATTTTATTGAGTGACACGTTTTTTGGCAGATTTTTAAAAATTACTCAAAAAAATATTGTACGTTATCAACTATTTATATACTTTTGTTTTTACTTTTATATCAATTTTATGAATAAATTTCACTTAATAATAATCTTTGTAACAGCATCAATAATTACGAATGCTCAGACATTCACAACTCAGGATCTGCAGAAAGATGTATTAAAAATCAATACCTCAAATGCATCAGCAAATTATGATGCCTTATATAAAAGATTTTCAGCAGTGACTTCAGAAAAAATAACGGCACGCTACTATGCTGCCGTATCTCAATACCTTAAAACTGAAGTACTCAAGGAAAAAACACCCAATCAATCTCTTCTGGAGAGTAATGCACTTGCTTATAAAGATGCAGTAAGTATCTTAAATTCACAACCGGATAATATTGAGATTACAACATTGATAAGTCTTGTTATTCTGCAGAAAATTACTTTAAATGCATCTAACAACATTCAAAAAGATAAGGATCAGATTATGCAGTATATAGTAAAAGCAGAATCTGTTTCGAAAAATAATCCAAGACTTACCTTACTTAAAGCATTAATGAAAAAGCAATTTCCTGAAGAAAATTTTGGAAACATGAGCACTGTACAGTTGTATCAAAAAGCGGCAACTGATTTTGCAGCAATCAATACAGCAGATACCTCAGCACCTAACTGGGGAAAACAGTTACTTCCACTAATACAATAATCTATAGATTATAACAATCAAGATCTAAGAAATGAAAAAACATCTACTCCTTTTTGCTTTTTTTATCACACAAATACTTTCTGCCCAGCAGGATTGTGTCAGTGCAATACCTATCTGCCGTAACGCAGATATCGCACTCACCCCCGGCGGAACCGGAAATGTAGCAGAAGCAGGATCCGGAGGCTGCTTAAGTGGAGAAAGTAATTCTATATGGCTTACATTCAGTGTTGAAACTGCCGGAACATTAACCTTTCTGATTACCCCTACAGGTCCGGGATCCAATAATATCGATTATGATTTTGCACTCTATGGTCCCAATCATAACTGTGCTAACGTCAATGCGACTCCCCTGAGATGTTCATTTGCAGGATTAGGTTCACCATTTGCTCCGTTGACAGGTCTGAATATGACCGCAACAGACACTACCGAAGGCGGTGGAGGTGACGGTTTTGTAAAATATATTGACGTGCTGCCGGGACAGGTCTACTATCTCCTTTTAAATAACTATTCAACGACTGTTGCCCCGTTTTCACTTACATTTGGAGGGACAGCTACTCTTCTGACTCCATTTGATAATAATTCTGCGCAGGTTTATCAGCCTAATCCATTCTTAGAACCAGGAATCAACCATGATGGTGAAATTCTTATCTGCAGCAATCCCGCATTATTTGATTTTACTACACTGTCAGCAGAAATCATCAATTCGAATCCAAACTTTATTGTAAAATACTACCGAACTGCCACAGATGCTTTGGATGATGTCAATCCTATTATCGGACCTATCGTTGTCAACACTGCAAACACTTATCATTATTCTATCTCATATGTAGATCCTACAAGGCCCACGAGCTTTTTAAATCAATGTAGAGAATATGGGACAATTACATTTTTAGATAAATCTTTTCAGCTGACTCCTGTAACCCTTACTTCATGCAGTAATAATAACTCAGGAACCGCTTTATATGACTTATTTTCCGCCGCAATCGGCGCAACACCTAATCTTACCGTGCAATATTATCCGTCAATGGCCGCTTTAAATGCAGGCACAAACGAAATAACAACTCCTTATGCTTATACTTCCCCTGTCGGATCTGTTTTTGTAAAAGCGACCAATGAATTCGGATGTGTAACAATCGTTGAAATCAAATTGGCTTTCCATCCGATTGTTACGGTAATGGAAGCAACTTTAAGAGCCTGTTCCATCGAGACAAATCCTTCTACAGGACTGTTTAATTTACCTACGGCAGCAGTCACTTTAGACAACGGCGCAACAAAAAAATATTATCCGTCCGAAACAGATGCGATTAACCAAACGAACGAAATTTTAAATGCGTCAAATTATATTGCACCCAATGGAGTCATTTATGTAAGGGTAATAAACTCAAACGGCTGCTATACTGTGGCTAAAGTAACATTGGTTGTAATACCTCCTGTTTATTCAACCGTACTGATTGATAAGCTCATCTGTATTGAAGACAGAACAACTTTAGACGCAGGAGCCGGGTTTGATGGTTATGAATGGAGCACCGGTGCAACAACCCAGGTTGTAAGCAACATAGGTGTGGGAACCTATTGGGTAAAACTTAAAAAAGGTGACTGTATTGCAACTCAGAATGTAAAAGTGTATGCTACTGAACAGCCGGTTGTTTCCAACATTGAAATTACGAACAACTCTATAGCTGTTAATGTAACAGGAGGAACACCAGCTTACCAATATTCAATAGATAATGTAAACTGGCAGGATTCAAATGTATTCACAGGTCTTACCAGAGGAGACTATACTGTATACGTCAAAGATTCTTATGACTGTAATCCAATGGAAGTTACTGTCATAGTGCCTAATATTATCAATGTCATTACTCCGAACGGTGACGGAATAAATGACGTGATCAATTATTCTGCACTAAGTGGTAAAGGTAATTTAGTACTGAATATTTATGATCGGTACGGCACCAAAATCCATCAGGCAGACAAATCAAATAATTATACCTGGGATGGAAAAATTGGAGGAAAAAATGTACCGACCGGAAGCTATTGGTATTCTGTAACATGGAACGAAAACAATAAAAACAACACACCTGTTAAATTTTCAGGATGGGTAATGGTTAAAAATAGAGATTAATATTCATATCAAAATAGAAAGGAATCGCTCAGAGGGCGGTTCCTTTATTGCAAACCTATTTGCATTGTTTTACCTAAATTTGTAATTAAATTCATTTTCACATGAAAAAACTACTACTGTTTTTTATTTTTATAACATCACAGTTATTGTATTCACAGTCTGATTGTGTATCTGCAATTCCTGTCTGCGGAAATTCAAATATTTCGTACACCCCTACAGGTTCAGGCCTTACTCCTGAAATTCTGAATCAGAATGGTGGTTGTTTATCTTCCAATGAACGTTATTCTGTATGGTATAGCTTTACGGTTCAAACAACGGGAAATCTGGCATTTACGATTATTCCGAATGCCCAGCAGGATGACTATGATTTTGCAGTATACGGACCAACAACGAATGGCTGTACATCTATTCAGACAAATAATGTTTTTGTTACTCCCATACGATGTAACTATTCAGGAACTCCCGGAAATACAGGATTAGATCTTAACCTTCCTCTTCCTGCACCCCCGCCTGTTGCTCCTAACTATGGAAATAACAACCAGTGGAGTCCTTACATGAATGTGATTGCAGGAGAAAAATATTATTTAATTATAACCAATCACAGTTTATCCAGCAACGGTTTCTCCCTCAACTGGACAGGTACAGCAAGTTTAACCTCTGCGTTCAATAATCCTGCACTGACACCTAATCCATTCATCACGCCGGGAACGCCGGGACCAACTCCTACTTCGCCTAATGAAATTTTAAAGTGTGCGCTTCCGATGCAGTTTGACTTTACAACACTTACTGCCGGCATCCTTAATGGGAATACGAATTTTACAGTAACTTATCACAATGTAGCCAATGATGCAATTACGGGTAATTCACCACTTACAACTACACTGGTCAACGGAACCACCATTTATTATTACAGATTAAAATATACGGATCCAACCAATCCGGCCAACCCAATAAACGGCTGTTTCCAGACAGGACAGTTCAAATTTAAACAGGGAAATATTGTAGCTTCTGACGTCACCCTCCAGGCCTGTAACACAAACGGTTTTGGAACAGGAACATTCAATTTAAATCTTGCCAATGTATTCGCAGACCCTACCGCTACGAAAAAATATTATCCTACACAAAATGACTTAAATGCAGGGACTAATGAGATTACAAATCCTACCGGGTACATATCTGCTGCTCCTAAAATTATTTATGTAAAAGTAACCTCCGTTGAAGGATGTACTGATACAGCTGAAATTACGCTGCAGTTTTTACCGCCACTTCCTGTAAATAATGTAATCCTGAATACCTGTAATAACAATAATACAGGTTCGGGTGTATTTGACCTGACATCCGCCAATGTTTATACAGGCGCAAATATTACTAAAAAATATTACCTGACCCCTGCAGATTTAGCAGCAGGAACAAACGAGATCACCAATCCCGCAGCATACACTTCAGGAGTACCTAAAAAGATTTATGTAAAAGTGATAAATGCGGAGGGCTGTACCGGTAATGGGGAAATTACACTACAGTTTTATCCGACCGTGATCGTAAATGAGGCAACACTGGAATCCTGCTTCATTGAAGCAAATATTACAACGGCAACCTTTGACCTGACTACGGCAAATGTCAATTCACAAACAGGAAATACAAAAAAATACTATACTACGTTTGCCAATGCAACCGCGGCAACGAATGAAATACTTAATTTCACCAACTACATTACGACTAATGGAGAAGTGTATGTAAAAGTATTCAATTCAGATGGCTGTTATTCTATTGCGAAAGTTATTTTAAAGGTTCTTCCCCCTGTTAAATCAACCGTCTTAAAAGACAAAACAATCTGTATAGAGGACCGAACAACATTAGATGCAGGTCCTGGATTTGACGGATATGAATGGAGCACCGGAGAAACCACGCAAAAAATTGAGGGGGTTGGTGTCGGATCCTACTGGGTAAAATTAAAGACAAGTAAATGTTTCACACTGCAACAGGTAAATGTCTATGCTACTCAACAGCCTGTCATTGCAAGCCTGGATATTACAAATAATACGATTACAGTTAATGTATCTGGTGGAACAGCTCCTTATCAGTATTCTGTTGATGGTGTTACCTGGCAGAATTCAAATATTTTAAATAATCTTCCAAGAGGTGAAAACAAGATCTATGTTAGAGATTCATTTGACTGTAATCCGATCACAGTACAGATAACCGTTCCGAATTTAGTGAATGCCATTACGCCAAATGGAGATAACGTAAATGATGTATTGGATTATTCAGCACTGGCATATAAGAAAAATCTTGTATTTACCATCTATAACAGATATGGTAACAAGATCTATGAGTCTGATAAATTAAGAAATTATAAATGGGACGGAACTTCAGGCGGTAAAAAAATTGTAACCGGGACATATTGGTATACAATTACGTGGGAAGAAAGTGACCTGAACAATACCCAAACAAAATATACCGGATGGATATTGGTTAAAAACAGAGAATAAAAATAAAATTTCATCACCTTATTAT
>NZ_JBXUGI010000020.1:0-81080 GCF_057180465.1 Chryseobacterium sp. HNCC26DJ238 | reverse complement strand
CAAGGAAAATAAAAATTATAACCAAAAAAAATCCGCCTCAGTTGTGAGACGGATTCTTTTTATTTTAAACTGATCTTCAAATCAACTATAGTTGAAAAGATCCTGTTTTTAAAGGGCAGTGAAAAATGCGAACAGGCCAAACAGGATTCCCGGCGAATTTGCAATAATGATCGGTAGATCTCTTTTAGGTTTTTTCAGAATCCCGTAAATTACCCAGAGCATACAGTTTACAGAGGCCACCAAAGGCTGCAGCCAGTCCCCTTTATTGCCTTCCAGATTGCTGCTGATCTGGGGAATGTAAGATACATACATCGCCATCGATGTCACTGTTGCCACGATGCCCAGAATTCTAAAGAATTTATCGTTATCTGTCATATCTCAATTTTATTAATTTATATCTTCAAAGCTAATAGTATTTGCAAGTTGTATGCCCAATTGATCAGGATTGTATTGTGGGGACGGCATAAACCTGAACCTAAGATGTCGCAGATAGTAAATCAATACTAAAATAACCTGCTGTCTCCATTTATTAAAGAATATTGATGTCTTTTCATGATTTAAATCAAAATAATTCACGTTTGATGTTAATTTTTTTCTTCAATGTTAGGCTGGAAGCGTCTGAAAACATATATTTGCAGCCTAAATTTTTTATAGACATGAAAGAACTTATTGAAAAAATCAACGCAGAATTCGAAGCGTTTGCAAGCGAAGCAAACCAACAATCAGAAAAAGGAAACAAAGCAGCGGGTACAAGAGCTCGTAAATCAGCTTTGGAATTGAGCAAATTGTTCAAAGAATTCAGAAAAGTTTCTGTAGAAGAATCAAAAAAATAATACAGACTCAGCCGGCTTATAAAGCCGGCTTTTTTTATGTGAAATCTGCATATAAAAATGATTTCCTGCTGATAACACAAATCTGTACAGGCTTTTCTCTAAAGTCTCTTTCTCATTTCTTTAAAATATAGCTTTGTTTTAAAGCATCCTGTACCGATTTGCATTTAGATCCCACAGATTCAAACAGGTTTTTTCGACAAATAACTTTATCTTTAGGCCAATCAATATAAGTATGAAGATAAACACCTTTTTTGCTGTTCCTGCAGTTGTTTTGGCAAGTCAGCTGGTCAATGCCCAGTCAAACAGCCAAAAATCAGATTCTGTCATTGAAAATTTTGTAAATGAGGCGAATAACAGATCTCAGCTGGAAGAGATGGCATTCGAACTTTTAGATGGAGTAGGACCCCGTTTGGTGGGTACTCCGGAAATGTTAAAATCCAATGAATGGACAGCAGGTAAATTAAAATCCTGGGGGATTGATGCAAAACTTCAGCAGTTCGGGACATGGAAAGGCTGGCAGAGAGGGATTACCCATGTGGATATGGTCTATCCAAGGATCAAATCTTTATCAGCAACACAACTGGCATGGAGCCCTGCAACAAAAAAACCGGTAGAAGCAGAAGTCACCGTCCTTCCTGAAGTTTCTTCAAAAGCGGAATTTGACCAGTGGCTTCCTGCAGTGAAGGGAAAAATAGTTCTGATGGCTCAGTACCAGAAAATCGGTCGGTCAGATGAGCAGATCAAAGAATTTGCTACTCCTGAACTCTATGAAAAGCTGAAAGCAGAAAAAGAGCAGGCTTCAAAAAATTTCCGGGATTATGTGAAAAACATCGGTTATGATAACAATACTCTTCCTGAGGCTTTGGAAAAAGCGGGAGCAGCAGGAATTGCAATTTCAAACTGGACCGGAATTATGGGAGCCAACCGTATTTTCGGTGCTAAAACTTATAAAATTCCGATGTTTGATATTGATGTTGAAGATTATGGAATGCTGTACAGAATGGCTGAAAAAGGAAGCAGACCGAAAATAAAAATAGAAGCTCATTCAAAAGTTCTTCCGGATGCAAAGACTTTCAATACCATCGGTATGATCAAGGGAAAAGAAAAACCTGAAGAATATGTTATCCTTTCTGCGCATCTGGATTCGTGGGACGGTGCGCAGGGCGCAACAGATAACGGAACCGGTGTTTTGACCATGCTGGAAACCATGAGAATCCTTAAAAAATATTATCCGAATCCAAAACGGAGTATTGTTGTCGGACTTTGGGGAAGTGAAGAGCAGGGTCTGAACGGTTCCAGAGGTTTTGTCGCAGACAATCCGGAAATCATCAAAGGAACTCAGGCCGTTTTTAATCAGGATAACGGAACGGGAAGAGTCATCAATATTGCAGGACAGGGGTTTGTCAAATCATATGATTATATCGGAAGATGGCTGAATGCAGTTCCGAAAAATGTGAAAGACCACATCAAAACAGATTTTCCGGGAATGCCGGGTGGCGGGGGATCCGATCATGCTTCATTTGTTGCAGCAGGAGTTCCCGGTTTTTCTTTAAGTTCGCTCAACTGGGGGTATTTCGGTTATACCTGGCATACGACAAAGGATACATACGATAAAATCATTTTTGATGAGCTGAAAAATAATGTGATCCTTACCGCAACATTAGCCTATATGGCATCTGAAGATCCCGAATTTACAAGCAGGGAACGCAGAGTGATGCCTGAAAATGATAAGGGAGAAGTCGCAAAATGGCCGGAAATGAAACAGCCGAGAAGGGATTCTAAAGAATACAAATAATTAAAGTAAATATAAAAATGAAAAGAATAACCAAAATTCTTACAATTTGTTGTGTAGTTGTATTGCAGAATTTCGCATTTTCTCAAACTGTTGAAGAAACCCGCGCAAAGGAAATTATTGAAAAAGCAATTACCGTGTCTGGAGGAAAAGAACTTTTAACTGGCATAAAAACTCTATATACCAAAGCTTCTACTGTAATGGATGGGAGAAATGTCTATTATATTACAAAAGAAATGGAACCAAACTTAGGGAGTTTTGAGATTGAGTATCAGGGAAGAATCGTTTATCGGTCATGGTTTGACGGGACAACAGGATATGACACTGTAAATGGTCAGAAGAAGGTAGCAGATCAGGAGGAGTTTAAAGATAAGCATGAAAGGAAGTACATCATGAATGAAATCGCTTATCTGGATCCTACGCTGTATAAAGTTAAATTTATAAAAACTGATACTAATCAAAAAATTAATCAGGTAGAGGCTACGGCAAAGGACGGAAGTATTACGGATTTATTTTATGATACAGAAAGTTTCCTGCTAAAAAAAGAAGAAAAAAAGAATGCATCTAAGAACTCTTTCTCAACTTTTTATGCACAGAGTATAAAAAATTTGGAGATCTTACATATTGCTCAAAACACATATTTAAATCTGAGAATGGGGATCAAATTACAAATTTAATAGACTTAAAATATAATAAAGGGATTAAAAAATCAGATTTTAAGTATTAGTCGTTTGGTTATATAGAAAATTACCTAAAAATTCCGTTGTATATTTTTTGCAACGGAATTTTTTTGGTTTAATAATTCTTTAATTTAAAGAAACTAAGTTGTTTTTTAGCGGAAGAATCCTGGTCTTGAATTTTTGTTTTTTTGCTTCAGGGCAAAAGGAATTACAGGATCATACTCAGCTGAATTCTCTTCCTCGCCTCATCCACTTCCGTCACTCTTACCTGAACATGCTGATGAAGTTTCACTACTTCATTCACATCCGAAACAAAGCCTTCTTTCAACTGGGAAATATGAACCAGTCCGCTTTCTTTGATTCCCAGATCTACAAAACATCCGAATGCGGTAATATTGTTGACGATTCCGGGAAGGACCATCCCGATATTTAAATTTTTAATGCTTTTTACATGCGGGTCAAATTCAAAGACTTTGGCCGCTTTTCTGGGATCCAGGCCAGGTTTTTCAAGTTCCTTTAAAATATCTCTGATCCCTAAAATACCGATGGTTTCAGTGATATACTGATCAGGATTGATGGTTGCTATTTTCTCTTTATTGGCAATCAGCTCTTTTGTGTGTATGCCTAGATCTTTCGCCATTTTTTCAATAACTCCGTATGCTTCAGGATGAACTGCTGAGTTGTCCAAAGGATTTTCAGCATTGGTGATTCTGATAAATGCTGCGGCTTGCTGATACGCTTTTTCACCCAGCCTCGGAACTTTTTTCAGCTGTTTCCGGTTTTCAAAAGCTCCGTTTTCAGCACGGTAATTCACAATGTTTTCCGCCATTTTCTCACCGATGCCGGAAACATAGCTTAAAAGTGATTTGCTTGCTGTATTTAAGTTGATTCCCACAGAATTCACGCACTTCATCACCGTGGAATCCAATTCATTTTTTAACCGGGTCTGATCTACATCATGCTGATACTGTCCCACGCCAATTGATTTTGCATCAATCTTTACCAGCTCGGCCAAAGGATCGGCAAGCCTTCTTCCGATCGAAACCGCACCACGGACGGTTACGTCATAACTCGGGAATTCATCCCTGGCAATCTTACTGGCAGAATACACTGAAGCTCCGGCTTCTGACACGACAAAAACCTGCAGGGGTTTATCGAAGGCTATTTTTTTAATGAAAAATTCAGTTTCCCGGCTTGCGGTACCGTTTCCGATGGATATGGCCTGAATGTTATAAGCATTGACCATGGAACGGATTTTCTTCATCGCCATACCGCTTTCGTTTTGCGGTGCATGAGGATAAAGAGTTTCGTTGTGAAGTAAATCACCTTTTTCGTCAATGCAGACTACTTTACAGCCACTTTTATAACCCGGATCGATGGCCAGGATCCTTTTCTCTCCCAAAGGCGGAGCGAGCAGAAGCTGACTCAGGTTTTCCGAGAAGATCTCAATCGCTTTTTTATCTGCTTTTTCTTTGGCTTCCTGTAATGTTTCGTTTGAAATAGCGGGTTCAAGAAGTCTTTTATATGAATCTTTGATGGCTAAAGCGATCTGCTCCGAACTTTCATTTCTTGATTTGATAATTGCATTTTCAATAAAATCAAGGGCTTCCTCTTTATCAATGACGATATTGGTTTTTACAAACCCTTCAGCTTCTGCTCTGAGCATCGCTAAAAGCCGGTGAGAAGGCGTTCGGTTCAGGCTTTCTTCCCATTCAAAGTACTGTGAGAATTTTTGTGCTCCTTCCTCTTCTTTTTTTGCCTTGACCACTTTTGACGTGATGAGCGCTTTCCGCTGGAAAAGACGTCGTAAATTTTTACGCACGTACATGTTTTCATTGATCCATTCTGCCATAATCTCTCTCGCACCCTGCAATGCCTCTTCTACTGTTGATACCTGACTGTTGAGGTATTTCAATGCCAGATGCTGTACATCATCCGCTTTCTGGCTCATGATGATTTTTGCCAAAGGTTCCAGTCCTTTTTCTTTGGCTGCATCCGCTTTGGTTTTTCTGCGTTTCTTAAATGGCAGGTATAGATCTTCGAGCTCCTGAATATCAAAACTTTCTCCGATTCTCTGCTTAAGTTCCGGCGTCAGAGCGTTTTGCTCTTCAATGGATTTCAAAATACTTTCCTTACGTTTGATGATCTCATCAAATTGCCTGTTCAGCTTAAAGATCTGCTCGATCTGGATTTCATCCAGATTTCCTGTCGCATCTTTCCGGTATCTTGATATGAACGGGATGGTACAGTCTTCAGAAAGTAATTTTAAGGTAGCACTGATGCTTTTATCGGATATGTTGAGTTGTTGTTGAATAAAATTTAGTGAAGTCATAGCTATGGTATTAAATAAAAAAAGGCGAGTTGCCCCGCCTTAAATGTTTTCACAACGGAATAATCCTTATTGTGAATTGCTTTTCAAAATTATTAGTACAAATATAGAATAAAAATTTATTAGATGGTTTGAGGAAATCCGTAAATTGAGTAAAAATTTTATTTCTAATTTTATACAGTATCAAAAAACTAATAACTATGGTGAAAAATATTTTAGGACTTGACTTAGGAACCAATTCGATTGGATGGGCGTTGGTCAATCAAGATTTTGATAAAAAGGAAGGAAAGATTATTGGTATGGGAAGCAGGATTATTCCCATGTCGCAGGATATTTTGGGAGAGTTCGGAAAAGGGAATTCCGTTTCACAGACAGCTTCACGTACAGGATATAGAGGTGTAAGACGATTGCGTGAAAGGTTTTTACTCAGAAGAGAACGTCTTCATCGGGTTTTGAATCTTTTACAATTCTTACCGGCACATTATGCTTCTCAAATAGATTTTGATAAGAGGTTTGGTAAATTCAAAGATGAAACGGAGCCCAAATTAGTATATGATATCAATGAATTTATTTTTAAAAATTCATTTGAAGAGATGCTTTCTGATTTTAAAAAGCATCAACCTCAGCTTTTGGAGAATAAGAAAAAAGTCCCTTATGACTGGACGATCTATTATTTACGCAATAAAGCTCTAACTCAAAAAATAGAGAAGGAAGAGTTGGCCTGGATACTTTTGAATTTTAATCAGAAGCGTGGATATTATCAATTGCGTGGAGAGGAGGAAGAAGAGAATCCAAATAAACTGGTTGAATTTTATTCATTAAGAATTGTAGATGTTTTGGGTGATGAACCTCAAAAAGGAAAAGCTGATATCTGGTATTCGCTGATTTTAGAGAATGGGTGGATTTACAGACGTTCAAGCAAAATACCTTTGTTTGATTGGAAAGATAAGATAAGAGATTTTATCGTCACAACAGATTTAAACGATGATGGCTCTGTAAAAACTGATAAGGACGGAAATGAAAAAAGAAGTTTCCGGGCACCAGGCGAAAATGACTGGACATTGGTTAAGAAGAAGACAGAAAACGAAATTGAAAATTCTCAAAATACAGTAGGATCTTATATTTACAGTGCACTTCTTCAGAATCCAAAGCAGAAAATCAATGGAAAATTGGTTCGCACTATCGAGCGGAAATTTTACAGAAAAGAACTGAAAAGTATTTTAGAAACTCAAAAAGCATTTCACCCAGAGTTGCAAAATGATGATTTATATAGTGATTGCGTGCGGGAATTATATAGAAATAATGAAGCACATCAATTGACTTTGAGTAAAAAAGATTTTGTACATCTTTTTATGGATGATATTATTTTTTATCAGAGACCATTGAGAAGTCAGAAGTCTTCTGTTTCTAATTGTACTTTGGAGTTTAGAAAATACACAGATGAAAATGGAATCGAACACAAGCAATATTTGAAAGTTATTTCGAAATCTAATCCCTATTATCAGGAGTTTCGTGTTTGGCAATGGATTTTTAATCTTAATATCTATAAAAAGGATAATGATGAGAATGTAACCAAAGAATTTTTAAATTCAGGTAAAGACTTTGAAAATCTGTTTGAGTTTTTAAATAACAGAAAAGAGATTGATCAAAAAGCATTATTGAAACACTTTAAATTAAATGAGAAGACACATCGATGGAATTTTGTTGAAGATAAAAAATATCCTTGCAATGAAACCAAAGCAATGATTTTTTCAAGATTAGATAAAGTGGAAAATATTTCTAATGATTTTTTCACAAGGGAGATCGAACAAAAAATTTGGCACATCATCTATTCTGTTAATGATAAAATTGAATACGAAAAAGCCTTAAAATCTTTTGCCGGTAAATATGATCTGGATGAAAATTCTTTCTTTGAGGCTTTCAAAAAATTTCCTCCATTCAAAAGCGAGTATGGTTCTTTTTCTGAAAAAGCGATAAAGAAATTGTTGCCTTTGATGCGGTTGGGAAAATATTGGAATTATGACGATATCAATACATATTCAAAAGAGAGAATTCAGAAAATCATTACCGGAGAATTTGATGAAAATATTAAAGATAAAGTAAGAGAAAAGGCAATTAATCTCACTACTGAAAGCCATTTTCAGGGTTTGCAGTTGTGGTTGGCTCAATATATTGTTTATGGCAGACATTCAGAAGCTTCACTGATTGGGAAATGGAATTCTGCAGATGATTTGGAAGAATTTCTAAAAGAATTTAAACAACATTCACTTCGTAACCCGATTGTAGAACAGGTTATTACAGAAACACTTCGTGTAGTAAAAGATATTTGGTTGAAATATGGAAATGGAGCTAAAGGTTTTTTCAACGAAATTCATATCGAGCTAGGTCGAGAAATGAAAAATACAGCGGATGACCGTAAGCAAATTACCAATATGGTAACGGAAAATGAAAATACGAATCTCCGTATCAAATCTTTGCTGGCTGAAATGATGAATGATAGTGGAGTGGAAAATGTTCGCCCATATTCTCCAATGCAACAGGAGATTTTGAAAATTTATGAAGATGGAATTTTGAAATCTGATATTGAAATTGATGATGATATTCTTAAAATTAGCAAAACGGCGCAACCTTCTTCATCAGATTTAAAAAGATATAAACTTTGGCTGGAACAGAAATATAAATCGCCTTATACCGGACAGATTATTCCCTTAAATAAACTTTTTACGCCGGAATATGAAATTGAACACATCATTCCGCAAAGTCGATATTTTGATGATAGTTTTAGTAATAAAGTGATTTGTGAATCGGTGGTTAATAAACTGAAAGATAATTACATAGGATTTGGATTTATCAAGCAATTTGGAGGAACTATTATTGAACTGGGTTTCGGAAAAAATGTTAAAGTTTTTGAAGCAGAAGAATATGAAGATTTTGTAAAAAAGCATTACGCTAATAACAGAGGCAAGAGAAATAAGCTTCTTTTGGAAGAAATACCAGAAAAGATGATTGAGCGGCAGATGAATGATACGCGATATATCAGTAAATATATTTCTGGTGTTCTCTCTAATATAGTTCGTGTGGAGGATGGAAGTGATGAAGGTGTAAATTCTAAAAATATAGTTCCAGGAAATGGAAAGATTACCAATCAATTAAAACAAGATTGGGGATTGAATGATGTTTGGAATGAATTGATTTTGCCACGTTTTGAAAGAATGAATCAATTGACCAATTCAACTGATTTTACAGCTTGGAATGAAAACCACCAAAAATTTTTACCAACTGTTCCGATTGAGTTTTCGAGAGGATTTTCAAAGAAAAGGATAGACCATCGCCACCATGCTTTGGATGCTTTGGTAATTGCTTGTGCTACAAAAGAACATATTAATTATATGAATAATGAGCACGCATTGAGAAAAGGGAAAACTAAAGAAGAGAAGCAGGATATTCGTTATGATTTGCGTAAGAATCTTTGCTATAAAAAGTATAATGGCGATTCAAAAGAAAATTATAAATGGCTATTCTTAAAACCTTGGGATAGTTTTACTGTAGAGGCGAAATATAGTTTAGAAACTATCATCGTAAGCTTTAAACAAAACCTTCGTGTCATTAACAGAGCTACTAACCACTACGAAAAATGGGTGGAGAAAAATGGTGTGAAAACTAAAGAAAAAGTAGAGCAGACGGAAACTAACTGGGCGATTAGAAAACCGATGCATAAAGAATTTGTTTATGCTAAAGTAGACTTGCCTTGGGTAAAGGTTGGCAAGAAAGAAATATTAACGGCAATTAGAAAATCATTAGATATAAGCTTTGATGAGAAAAAAATTAAAAGCTCGATTACTGATACTGGTATTCAAAAGATTCTTTTAGCCCATTTAGAAAACTATAAAGGTGTTTTAGATGAGAAAGGTAAAGAAATTCCACCTGAAATTTTAGCATTCACACCCGAATCCATTGAAGAAATGAACATAAGAATTGTTGACTTAAATGATGGAGTATTTCACCAGCCAATTTTTAAAGTGAGGGTATTTGAAAAAGGAACAGGAAGATTTTCTGTTGGACAATCAGGTAGTAAAAAAGATAAATATGTAGAAGCAGCTAAAGGAACGAACTTGTTTTTTGCCGTTTATAAAGATGAAAAAGGAAAAAGAAGTTATGAAACAATTCCCTTAAATATCGTTATAGAAAGACAAAAACAAGGATTGAACTCAGTGCCTTTAGAAAATGAAAAGGGTTATAAGTTGTTATTTGACTTATCTCCGAATGATTTAGTATATGTACCGGAAGTAGATGAGGATATCAATAATAATTTTACATTATCTAATTTGAGTAAAAGGCAAATTGATAGAATATATAAAGTTGAAAAATCCTCCGGTAATGAATGTTATTTTGTTCGTCAAGATATTGCATATCTTATAAAACAGTATGATGCAAAGACTAAAATTGGGGAATTAGAAAGTCAGAATAAACTTCAGGTAACTATGACAAATGATAGAGTTAAAATTGCAGATGTCTGTTTAAAAATAAACTGTGATAGATTAGGTAATATTAATTTCTTAACAAAAGAAAAGATAAAGCAGATTTTTAATGAATATAGATAGAATAGCTATAGATTCAAATGTTTTACTATATGCCTATGACAATAGAGATATGCATAAGCAAGATATTGCAATAGAGATATTGCTTAAAAAACCATTTGTAACTCAATTAGTTATTTTTGAATTTATAAAAGTACTTGAAAGAAAATTTAAAATGGAAAAAAAGGAAATTACTAAACTTACTATTAAATTGTTAAAAGAATTAGTTTGTCCTCTTTCTCAACATAGTGATATTCATAATTATGCTCACTTTTTAGTTCAGAGATACAATTACGCATTAAGTGATATTCTGATACTTTCAGATTCCATACTTAATAATTGTTCTATTTTACTTTCAGAAGATATGTGCAATGGGATGATCGTCGATAAAAAAATAAAAATTATTAATCCTTTTTTATGATTACACGCTCCATCTATATTGGTAATCCTGCTTACCTCAAGCTCAAAGACGAGCAGATGAAAATCCTTTGCCCGGAAAGTAAAACGGAAAAGGGGAGTGTTCCTGTGGAAGATCTGGGTCTGCTGATGCTGGATCATTTTCAAATCACTGTTTCACATCAGCTCATACAAAAAATGATGGGGAAAAACGTGGTGATCATAAGTTGTGACAGTCATCATTTACCTCACGGAATTATGCTGCCACTTTACGGGCATACCGAACATTCCGACCGGGTAAAAGACCAGTTAGAAGCAAGTGAACCTCTTAAAAAACAACTTTGGAAACAAACCATTGAATGTAAAATTGAAAATCAGAAAGAAGTGCTTCGAAGGTTAGGGAACTATTATGATCCAATGATAAGCTATCAAAGCAATGTCAAAAGTGGTGATATGACCAATATGGAAGGTATTGCTGCCCAGCATTACTGGAAGTACCTCATCAGTCTGGATTTTCTCAGGCAGAGGTATGGAGACTCTCCGAACCAGTTCTTCAACTTCGGGTATGCTGTTCTCCGAAGTATTGTTGCAAGGTCGATTGTCGAAACAGGTTTGCTTCCCGTTTTAGGGATTTTTCATAAGAATAAGTACAATCCTTATTGCTTGGCAGATGATCTGATGGAACCTTACCGGCCTTTTATAGATCTGTTGGTCATGGATTGGCTGACAAGGAATCCAGATACTGAAGAACTGACAAAAGAATTCAAATCACATATCCTGCAAATTGCAACCAAAGATGTGATCATTGAAGGTAAAACAAGACCGTTGTTGATTGCCGTAAAAACAACCGCTACATCGCTGTATAAATGTTACACGGGAGAAAAACGACTTATTGCATATCCCGAACTGATATAATTCTGAATGAGAATCCTGAAATTTAAATCATGAATGCCGAAAGGTTTAATGCTTACCGAATTATGTGGGTTTTAGTATTGTATGACTTACCGACAGAAACCAAAGCCAATATGCGGGATGCCAATAAATTCCGCAAGGGTTTACTGGATGATGGGTTTACTTTATTTCAGTTTTCGATGTATGTTCGTCACTGTCCGAGTCGTGAAAATGCTGAGGTTCATATCAAAAGAGTGAAATTTATGCTTCCCAAAGCAGGAAAAGTTGCTGTCATGTGCATTACAGACAAGCAGTTTGGTGATATCGAAATATTCTTCGCCAGGAATAAAGAAGAGCCGCCTCCAACATTCCAACAGCTCGAATTATTCTAAATTTTAAATCCTGAAAAACAAAACAATCTACTGAAAATCAGTAGATTGTTTTTTGAGGTTGTGATCAATCACGAAGATAATAATTTTTGAAAGCAATTCACAACAGCTTTCATCGACTACCGGTAAGATAGATCGTTGTGATCAATCACGAAGATAATAATTTTTGAAAGCAATTCACAACTGATTAACGTTTTTACAGGAAAATTAAAAAGTTGTGATCAATCACGAAGATAATAATTTTTGAAAGCAATTCACAACTGTAGAGCTGATAAGCTTCCGCCCATATCTGTTGTGATCAATCACGAAGATAATAATTTTTGAAAGCAATTCACAACAGCAGTCCGGGATGGCTGCTAAAATGGCAAGTTGTGATCAATCACGAAGATAATAATTTTTGAAAGCAATTCACAACATCATGTCAGTATTCTCAGAAGTTCAAAAAGTTGTGATCAATCACGAAGATAATAATTTTTGAAAGCAATTCACAACGCTATGTCAGTATTCTCAGAAGTTCAAAAAGTTGTGATCAATCACGAAGATAATAATTTTTGAAAGCAATTCACAACTGTTGACTGATCGTCTTTTTGCTGAACCACGTTGTGATCAATCACGAAGATAATAATTTTTGAAAGCAATTCACAACCTGTATCTGCAACCAATCCTGTTGCAGGAAGTTGTGATCAATCACGAAGATAATAATTTTTGAAAGCAATTCACAACCTATCATGGCACTGTATACTCGCCCAACTTGTTGTGATCAATCACGAAGATAATAATTTTTGAAAGCAATTCACAACAGATTGTGAAATCTCCTACCAACGCTTCACGTTGTGATCAATCACGAAGATAATAATTTTTGAAAGCAATTCACAACGGTTTTGATCCACCTCATAAAATAGTGATAGTTGTGATCAATCACGAAGATAATAATTTTTGAAAGCAATTCACAACAAAGGTTACAGAGTCGTCTATTGCGTACAGTTGTGATCAATCACGAAGATAATAATTTTTGAAAGCAATTCACAACAGATGCAAAGATGGAAAGACGCAGGTCTAAGTTGTGATCAATCACGAAGATAATAATTTTTGAAAGCAATTCACAACAGACTCAATCACTTCGTTGTTACACATGATGTTGTGATCAATCACGAAGATAATAATTTTTGAAAGCAATTCACAACGAAGTTCTATTACAGTAGCTCCTGAAGCCGGTTGTGATCAATCACGAAGATAATAATTTTTGAAAGCAATTCACAACCACCTGATTGCACAGTTGCTTCTACGTCTTGTTGTGATCAATCACGAAGATAATAATTTTTGAAAGCAATTCACAACAATAAACCTACAGCAATAGATTCTGTAGGAGTTGTGATCAATCACGAAGATAATAATTTTTGAAAGCAATTCACAACGAAGATGACAGAAAACCTGAATGCATTGGTGTTGTGATCAATCACGAAGATAATAATTTTTGAAAGCAATTCACAACTACGTATGATATTTCTCAATTTCAGGGAGCGTTGTGATCAATCACGAAGATAATAATTTTTGAAAGCAATTCACAACAACATATATTCCTTGGTTCTGGGGTTGTAGGTTGTGATCAATCACGAAGATAATAATTTTTGAAAGCAATTCACAACTAAAACAGGCCGTCATACTTCTTATTCCACGTTGTGATCAATCACGAAGATAATAATTTTTGAAAGCAATTCACAACTAAAACAGGCCGTCATACTTCTTATTCCACGTTGTGATCAATCACGAAGATAATAATTTTTGAAAGCAATTCACAACTACCCCAGAACCGTGCTTTTGAATGCGTTGGTTGTGATCAATCACGAAGATAATAATTTTTGAAAGCAATTCACAACGTAAAGCTTCGCCGGCAGGCAAATAAGGATGTTGTGATCAATCACGAAGATAATAATTTTTGAAAGCAATTCACAACAATGGTTCGACCGTTCCATCTGAAACTCTAGTTGTGATCAATCACGAAGATAATAATTTTTGAAAGCAATTCACAACAAGGGATAATCTTTTTACTCTGAAGAAATTGTTGTGATCAATCACGAAGATAATAATTTTTGAAAGCAATTCACAACAGTTTCACCATAAGCATTATTCAATCCTTTGTTGTGATCAATCACGAAGATAATAATTTTTGAAAGCAATTCACAACAGTTTTCGCAAAGACCATTGTACATGGTAGGTTGTGATCAATCACGAAGATAATAATTTTTGAAAGCAATTCACAACCAGCGTTGTCTCTTTAAGTTTTTTAACTTCGTTGTGATCAATCACGAAGATAATAATTTTTGAAAGCAATTCACAACACAGCTACTAAACATCTATGCAGTTCGTGGGTTGTGATCAATCACGAAGATAATAATTTTTGAAAGCAATTCACAACATGCTGATAGTGCAAGTTTAATGCTATCATGTTGTGATCAATCACGAAGATAATAATTTTTGAAAGCAATTCACAACGGATAGGCAAAACAATGCTAATACATCCGTGTTGTGATCAATCACGAAGATAATAATTTTTGAAAGCAATTCACAACATCCAGGAAGACTTATCCCAAATCTAATGCGTTGTGATCAATCACGAAGATAATAATTTTTGAAAGCAATTCACAACGGATAGGCAAAACAATGCTAATACATCCGTGTTGTGATCAATCACGAAGATAATAATTTTTGAAAGCAATTCACAACATCCAGGAAGACTTATCCCAAATCTAATGCGTTGTGATCAATCACGAAGATAATAATTTTTGAAAGCAATTCACAACTGCGCTGTCAACCTCCTTATCTGCTGACTCGTTGTGATCAATCACGAAGATAATAATTTTTGAAAGCAATTCACAACATGGCAGGTCGGGTGCCCATTGCGGGGAAAGTTGTGATCAATCACGAAGATAATAATTTTTGAAAGCAATTCACAACAGGAATAACAAAAGGCGATAATACTTTGTCGTTGTGATCAATCACGAAGATAATAATTTTTGAAAGCAATTCACAACTACGGTTGCAGGGATTTGTTTTTGTGGTGCGTTGTGATCAATCACGAAGATAATAATTTTTGAAAGCAATTCACAACCCAAACCCTTATCTGCAGTATCAATACCTTGTTGTGATCAATCACGAAGATAATAATTTTTGAAAGCAATTCACAACCAAAATGGGACTTACACCTGAAGACTTCAAGTTGTGATCAATCACGAAGATAATAATTTTTGAAAGCAATTCACAACACCCAAAACCAATTGCTATACTTCTTTCACGTTGTGATCAATCACGAAGATAATAATTTTTGAAAGCAATTCACAACGCTTAATTCTGCATCATGTGCAACTGTTAAGTTGTGATCAATCACGAAGATAATAATTTTTGAAAGCAATTCACAACCGACTCCTGATTGAACTCTATTAGCAAAGGGTTGTGATCAATCACGAAGATAATAATTTTTGAAAGCAATTCACAACTCGTCTTACAGTATATCGTCGTTCACCTTTGTTGTGATCAATCAAGAAGATAATAATTTTTGAAAGCAATTCACAACTGCGTAGGCTGCTGCTACCGCTTTATTTATGCTGTGATCAATCACGAAGATAATAATTTTTGAAAGCAATTCACAACTGCGTAGGCTGCTGCTACCGCTTTATTTATGCTGTGATCAATCACGAAGATAATAATTTTTGAAAGCAATTCACAACTTGACGCTTAACATCTCTTGGAGGAGTGAAGCAGTTATCAATCACTAAGAAACTCAATTCTCTTTCTCTAAAAACTTTTCCATTCTCTGAATCATCTCATCTTTTTCCTTCAGCATTTTTTCGTACAGAGCAATTTTGTCATCATGAAATTCAAGGATCTTATCAAGAGGATTGACCGTACAATTAACATTAGAATTAGTCGAGTTATTATTGGCTATGGAGCCCTGATCAAAACTGTTGGAAATAATATTTATTGCCTGTTCCTCACTGAAATTCTGAAAAGCTTCTACAGGAATGTTGAATATTTCAGATATTTTCTGAAGCAGTGAATCATTGATGATTTCTTTTTGTTCGAGAAGGGAGACTTTTTTTTGACTCCAGTCATCACCGAGATCAAAAGCCAAAGCTTCCTGCTTGATTCCAAGTATTTCTCTGAACCGTTTTACATTGCGTCCCTGATGTACCTTTTGTTCCATGTGTTTTTTATTTTCTCAGCTGTAAAGATACAGCCATTCTGTGAGTATGAAAAGTAAAGTTAAAAATTATCACCTTAAAATCCTAATGAGCTACTGTAATTTTATCGGGAACAATTAATATAGATTTTTGTATTGGGTGAGCGACAGCCAATCAATCACTGATCTGTTAATACAAGCTTCTCAATACATTTTTTTTTCAAAAAATCACTCGAAGTGTCGGAGGTTTAGCAGCGGAAAGGTTCTCCTGACAATTAAAGTGCAAAAAAATCAAAATTCAGTATTCAATCGAAGTAATAGGAAATTATGCATACAGATAACTGAAGCATTCATCTTGAATGTCAGGATAAACCAGCGTAAAAATAAATCACGGAGCCAGATCTGCAGGATCAGTTTAAAAAAGCAGATTGACGAATCCGCACACAGTATTCACTCCCCAGATACAGAGGATTACCATGCTTTTCTGACCAGAAACCATCAAGAATTCCGTTTTCAAGGCAGCGATATACCGCAACACCTTTATAGATTCGATCATCAGTACCTTCATAGCTGAAATTAATCACTAAAATACCGTCCTTATAAAAACCGGTTCCGTTCTGTTCATGATCTCCTAAAATCCATTGGGCAGCAATGCGGTTGTTCTCATCAATCGACAGGGTCAGGATGCCCTGGTATGAAATTTCGTCGGTCTCCTCCTGGTTGCTGCCCTGCACAGAATAGCTTCCTGTTAACTCCTGTAGTGTCATCTGTTGTTTATTATAATCATACAAAAATAAACATCTTCTTTGATTGACATGGAAATTTCTGTAATCTCATTCTGCATCTTTACAAAAGTAAAAAACAGGCAGAAAAAACTAACTTTACGCCTAAATTTTTTCACTGATGCTGTACATCCTGATCATTCTTACTTTTGTCACGTTCATTACCTTTGGTATTGACAAACGTCTTGCGGTCAGACACGGAAGAAGAATTTCAGAATCAATGCTTTTAATCCTGACGTTTGTAGGAGGAACTGTTGGTGCTGTCCTGGCTATGATGGTTTTCAGGCATAAAACTTCAAAAAAGAATTTCCTGCTCAAAATAGCTCTGATTATTGCCCTGCAATTCATAATAACATATTTTTATTGGCGGAAAGCTAAAGGGTGAATGCTTGATTTATTTTCTGATCGTAGGTAATCCGTCACAGTTAAAAAACTTTGAGTTTTTATAAGTGAATTCAAAGATCATATGAATGGAGTTGTTATTAAGAAGATCAGACACTGATAATTTGTTTTCTGACTCAAAGATTTAATTTCACCATGTATATTTCATTGAGCAGGCGATAGGATCAGCCAAAGTCAATTCTTCGTAGCGTAGGAATAAGCATACAGATGTATCAGTTATAAAGACGCATCACTTTCCCACTTACACTGGAGCACAGGCATTCATAAAATTTTGCGTCAATCTTTTAATCAAAATAATTTCAGCAATAATCTGGTGAACCTTGTTCACAAAAGATTTCTGATAACCGGACATTTTATATTTCTTAAGAGAATTGTGGCAGGCTTTTAAAAGTTGTAGAGTAGAGTTGATGATGTATATTTAAAATTTATTTAACAAATTTTTATCATTTCAACAATTCTGTACGGCATTATTTTTTCTTTACACTTGACATACAAAACCAAAAAATAAATAATATGTCAAAGAAAATTGCGATCCTATCCACACATGGATTTGAAGAAAGTGAACTGAAATCTCCAAAAGAACATTTAGAGCAGCAAGGCTGGACTGCACATATCATCAGTCCGGAGTCAGGAACGATCAAAGCATGGGCAGAGAAAGACTGGGGACAGGAATATAATGTAGATAAAACATTGGATGAAGTATCAGCTTCAGATTATGATGCTCTGGTTTTACCGGGCGGAGTGATCAATCCGGATCAGTTAAGAACAAATGAGAAAGCTCTTGGTTTTGTGCGGGACTTTTTCAAACAGCATAAACCTGTTGCAGCCATCTGCCATGGTCCTCAGATCCTGATCAATGCAGGGGCGGTAGAAGGTAGGAATTTAACGTCGGTTGATTCCATCAGCCAGGATCTTAAAAACGCAGGAGCGGTATGGGAAGACAGTGAGGTAGTAGTGGATAACGGTTTGGTAACCAGCAGAACTCCAAAAGACCTTCCTGCATTCAACGCCAAACTGGTTGAAGAGATCAACGAAGGACAGCACGAAGATCAGAATCTGTAATTTAACAGATTATATATAGTAAAGACCCGGATTTTATATCCGGGTTTTTTTATTTTGATTATTAATAAATAAGTATAAATTATTATTTATTTGCAACTTACAACTCTTTAACAGCCGTATCAGTTGCTTTTAATACAGCGAATTGATCGCATAAAACAGGTTGCTTTGCAAAACCTGCTCATTATGAATTTGTTAATTAATAAAACTTTTAGTGGTTAATTCATTAAAAATCACTAATTTCGCACCCGTAAAAATCATTCATGCAAAACATTAGAAATATTGCGATTATCGCACACGTTGACCACGGTAAGACTACTTTGGTTGATAAGATTATTCATGCTACAAACATTTTCAGAGAAAATCAGGAAAGTGGAGAATTAATAATGGATAATAACGATCTTGAAAGAGAAAGAGGGATTACCATTTTATCAAAAAATATTTCTGTAACTTATAAAGACGTTAAAATCAACGTTATCGACACTCCTGGTCACGCCGATTTCGGTGGTGAAGTAGAGAGAGTTCTTAAAATGGCAGATGGGGTAATCTTATTGGTAGATGCTTTTGAAGGACCGATGCCACAGACCAGATTCGTATTGCAGAAAGCTTTGGAATTAGGTTTAAGACCGTTGGTAGTGATCAATAAAGTAGACAAACCAAACTGTCGTCCGGAAGAAGTTCACGATCAGGTTTTTGATCTGTTCTTTAACCTTGAAGCAACTGAAGAGCAGTTGGATTTCCCAACATTCTACGGTTCTTCAAAACAGGGATGGTTCAATACTTCATTGGAGCAGACTGAGGACATTTTCCCATTATTAGACGGTATCTTACAATATGTTCCTGAACCTAAAGTTGAAGAAGGTAACCTTCAGATGCAGATCGTTTCTCTTGATTTTTCTTCTTTCTTAGGAAGAATTGCTATCGGGAAAGTGATCAGAGGTGAGATCAAAGAATCCCAGTGGATCGGTCTTGCTCAGGCTGACGGTAAAGTTTTAAAAGGAAAAGTAAAAGAATTATACGTTTTCGAAGGACTTGGAAAGAAAAAAGTAACGGAAGTGAAAGCAGGGGATATCTGTGCTGTAGTAGGTTTCGACGCTTTCCAGATCGGAGATTCTTTCGTAGATCTTGAAAATCCTGAACCGTTGCCAAGAACTTCAATTGATGAGCCTACGCTGAACATGACGTTCTCAATCAATAATTCACCTTTCTTCGGTAAAGATGGTAAATATGTTACCTCCAATCACCTGAAAGAAAGACTGACTAAAGAATTAGAGAAAAACTTAGCATTAAGAGTTGAGCAGACCGGTGATGCAAACACTTTCCTTGTATTCGGTAGAGGTATTCTTCACTTGTCAGTTTTGATTGAAACAATGAGAAGAGAAGGATATGAAATGACTATCGGTCAGCCACAGGTAATCCTGAGAGAAATTGACGGAGAAAAATGTGAGCCTTACGAATCTTTGGTTGTTGACGTTCCTGAAGAATATGCTTCTAAAGTGATCGATTTGGCCACTCAGAGAAAAGGAGATCTTCACATTATGGAAACTAAGGGTGAGATGCAGCACATGGAATTCGAAATTCCTTCAAGAGGATTGATCGGATTACGTTCTCAGATGTTGACCGCAACTGCTGGGGAAGCTATCATGGCACACCGTTTCACAGAATACAAACCTTTCAAAGGTGCTATTCCGGGAAGAAGCAACGGTGTATTAATCAGCAAAACGCAGGGTCCTGCTACAGAATACTCTATCGCTAAATTACAGGACAGAGGTAAGTTCTATGTTGATCCGGGCGAGGAGATCTACGCAGGTATGGTGATCGGTGAGCAGAACAAGCCGGGAGATTTGGTAGTAAACATCGTTGAAGCAAAACAGCTGAACAACATGAGAGCTTCAGGTAAAGATAAAGATACAGGTGTTGCACCGAAAATCTTATTCTCTCTTGAAGAATGTATGGAATATATTCAGTCTGATGAAGCGATCGAGGTGACTCCGAACTTTATCCGTATGAGAAAGAAAGTCCTTTCTGAAGAAGAAAGAAAAAGAATTGAAAGAGGTGCGAAAGCTTAATCCCATTTCTTTATAATATTTGAAAGACTGTCCGAAAGGACAGTCTTTTTTTATACGGCAAATTTTGTAATGATTCAGACTTTGGCTGATTTTTTTATTTAGAAAAGTCTGTAGAACTTTCTCAGTGTTTTACTTTTACCCCCTCACTCAACCCTGCCAGCGTTCTAAACGCTGGCAGGATTTTCCAATCTCAAGTATTCCAGGAATGATCACTTTATTAAATTCCAAAAAACGAAGTATTGATTTGTCTTATTATAGATAATGAATTTCTGTTTTTTATTTAGAAAAGTCTGTAGAACTTTCTCAGTATTTTATTTTTGCCAGCACACTCAACCCTGCCAGCGTTCTAAACGCTGGCAGGGTTTTCCAATCTTAAGTATTTCAGGATTAATCACTTTATTAAATCCAAAAAACGAAGTATTGATTTGTCTTATGAGTGATACTGATTTTTTTTTTGTAAATGAAATTCTTTGAACTTTTTCATTACTTATTTTTGCCACCACACTCAATCCTTCCAGCGTTCTAAACGCTGGCAGGGTTTTCCAATCTTAAGTATTTCAGGAATGATCACTTTATTAAATCCCAAAAAACGAAGGATTGATTTGCCTTATGAGTGATACTGATTTTTTTTTGTAAATGAAATTCTTTGAACTTTTTCATTACTTATTTTTGCCCCCTCACTCAACCCTGCCAGCGTTTTAAACGCTGGCAGGGTTTTCCAATCTCAAGTATTTCAGGAATTATCAATGTACTAAATCTTATGAAATGTAAAAAAGATTATCCTGCGGCTAAATTTTTGTATAAAATAGAAAATGAAAAGTTGTATTTGGTTCTTTGTTTTTTTATTGATTTTATTACTCGCTATTTCCTGCGACGGACTGAAGGTGCCAAAGAATATTTTTGAAACCTCCGAACGGATAAAATATGAAAGAAGTTTTTCGGGAGCTGACAGCATCATGACAAAATGGAAAGCCAATTATAGTGCTGCTTCAAATAATCAGCTTAAAATAAGCGATGCAACTGTGATAAGTGTTTTTTCTGATTCCACAGATGTAAAAGCATTAGGATATTCTCTTGAATTGAAAAAAGGAGACCTGTTACAACTGGCAATACTAAGTCCTGAAAAGTACAGGAAAATTTTTGTAGATATTATCCCGCCTAATGCAACAGTTGAAAATTCAAAAAGTGAATTGATAAAAAACAATTTATTCTCAAAAGTCATAGAAAACACGGGCTGGCATCGGGTGATTATTCAGCCTGAAATCGATTATCAAAGTGATTTTGAACTTCATGTGTATACACAGCCGTCCATTGCCTTTCCTGTTGCCGGAAAAGGAAACCGTGACGTACAGAGTTTCTGGGGAGCGAGCAGGGATAGTGGTGGGAGAAGTCATGAAGGAGTTGATGTTTTTGCTTCACGGGGAACACCGGTGGTCGCCGTTTCCAAAGGTTTTGTTACCCGCACCGGGAATCAGGGATTGGGTGGCAGGCAGGTCTGGCTTCGTGATGTTGATATGGGAAATTCCTATTACTATGCTCACCTGGACAGTGTAATGACTGAACAAGGCAGGAATGTTCAGACCGGTGACACCCTGGGTTTGGTTGGAAATACAGGAAATGCGGCAGGCGGTGCCACTCATCTTCATTTCGGGATCTATACTTCCGGAGGTGCCGTTGATCCCTATCCCTATATTCGGAGGCGTACTGCACCGAAAAAAACAGGAATAGCAGAGAAAACAAAGCCTTCCAAAAAATATCTGAAAGCAGGGACCAATCTGCGTGCAGGAGCAGGAACCGGATATGAGATTGTATCTTTAGTGAACTCCAGAACAGCAGTAACCATTACAGCTTCGCAGGGAAAGTGGTATCAGGGTAAGACTGCAAATGGGACAGAAGGATTTTTCATCAGTGACCGCCTGGAATAATTGCATAAAGTAATCAGCGTATTATTTCAAATGACGGCTGAGGCTCTATCGGAAAACGTCTTTAAGCAACATCCTGTAAATAAAACGGAATAAATTATTTCTGTTTGTACGGTCTATTCTGTTTCAACTTTTTAAATTTGCACTTTTCGAAGGAGAAATAAGATCATTCTTATTTAAAACTGTTAACTTTCCTTTTTTGCAATTTATGAAAATCAACAAAATAAAATTAATTTTTCTGTTAGGTCTTGCTTCATTCACGACGTCATGTTCCGTACAGAAAAATACTTCCACTGTTAAGAATCCTGCAAAATCCGACAGGTACAAAGCTAAACCTAAAGATTCTTCCATAGCTGTCAAACCAAAGGTCGTTCTACCGGTCGATGAAGATTTCAGGGTCAGCCTGCCTGCTGTCAGCCGTGAATTCCGTGGTGCATGGATTGCCAGTGTCGCCAATATCAACTGGCCTTCCAGAAACAATCTTTCTGTAGAGCAGCAAAAAGCAGAAGCAGTCAGTATGCTGAATATGCTTCAGGATAATAACTTTAATGCGGTGATTTTTCAGGCGCGTCCTTCTGCAGATGCTCTTTATACCAGCGAACTGGAACCGTGGTCATATTTCCTGACCGGACAGACGGGACAGCCTCCTTATCCGAATTATGATCCTTTACAGTTCTGGATTGAAGAATCCCACAAAAGGGGAATGGAGCTGCATGTATGGCTTAATCCATACCGGGCACATCATAGCAATGGGGGAGCAGTCTCCAGCCAGTCAATGGTCAATAAACTTTCGGATATTACCGTCCGCTTAAAAAACGGGATGTACTGGTTTGATCCTGCCAATCCAAAAACGCAAGGGCACGTTTCTAATGTAGTGAAAGATCTTGTTAAAAGATATGATCTTGATGCGATTCATTTTGATGATTATTTTTATCCTTACGCAACCTATAACAGGGGAGCTGATTTCCCTGACAGCGCAAGCTGGAATGCTTATGTCGGATCCGGCGGAACCCTTTCGAGAGCAGATTGGAGGAGAGATCAGGTCAATCAGTTTGTGGAGAGAATTTATAAAGAAATTCATGCAGAAAAAAATTACGTACGGTTCGGGATCAGCCCGTTTGGCATCTGGAAACCAGGCTATCCACAGGGAGTTGTGGGCTCTTCCCAGTATGATGAACTGTATGCTGATGCCAAATTATGGCTGAACAAAGGTTGGGTAGATTATTTTTCACCTCAGCTGTACTGGCCGATCGAGTCAAAAGGTCAGCCCTTCGCTTCGCTTCTGAATTGGTGGAAATCGGAAAATACCATGAACCGTCATCTCTGGCCGGGACTGAATACGGTAGAAATCAAAGTTTCTGACCGTCCTTCTGAAATTAAAAATCAGATTGAGGTGTCGAGACAGATCTTAGCAAACGATGCCGGAGAAATTCACTGGAGCATTGCAGGTCTGACCAAAAATTCAAATATGCTCCCGACTCTGAAAAGCGGACCTTATAAAGAGAAAGCACTTATCCCGAAAAGTCCCTGGATCAAGGCAGTTCCCTTAGATAAGCCCACTTTATTTACCAATGATAACGGAAGTCTGATAAGGGCAAGCTGGAGCTCAAAAAAAGTAGGCAGTGTATTTCAATGGGTTCTCTTCATTCAGTACAACGGAGTATGGGAAACTGAAATCTTAACGTTAGAAACCCTGTCAAAAGAAATTCCTAAAAATAAGGACGGAAAAATACTTAATGCCATTGCCATCAAAGCAGTTGACCGTTTAGGCAATGAAAGTGATTACATGGCGAAGAAAGTGAAATAGAGTTTCTGCGTTTTATAATCAGAGGGTTTATTAAGCGTCCTCAGTACTTTTTATATTTATCCGCACACTCAATCCTTCCGACGTTTGAAACGCCGGAAGGATTTTCCAACATAAAGAATAATCATTTCATAAGCGATTAGTGAATGAAATCTGATTATCGGACTGAAAGAGTATTATACCTAGTGAAAATCTTTCCCTACTTTTCAGACAGTCTTTTTTTAGATTTAGACTTACTATAAATTATTTAATTAAATCAATGATTGACAGTGGATTATAAATGAACGGAAATCATTTATGAAGGGCGGCATCCTATCGGAATCATTTTTGTATCCTTTTAGTCACAAAACTTATAAATATACAATTATGAATACCAACAGACTTTCACCAAGACTTGAACAGGCACTCAGTGACCAGATGAATACAGAAGATTTGCAGTCAAGAGTTTATTTCTCTTACGGAATCTGGGCAGCTGACAAAGGATATGGTGGAATTTCAAATTTTCTTTTCCGTCACGCTCAGGAAGAAAGAGATCATGCCGTGAAATTTATGCAGTATGTACTTAACAGAGGAGGAAAACCTAAAATTACTGAACTGCCTTCTCCCGGACAGGAGCCAACAAGCCTTACCGACTGTTTTGATCTAGTTTTCAAACATGAGGTAGACAACACAACAGCCATCTACAATTTGGTAAATATTGCGTTTGAAGAAAAAGACTGGGCTTCTTGGAATTTTCTTCAGTGGTTCGTAAAAGAACAGATCGAGGAAGAAACTTTTGCTATGAATTTAATTGATAAATTAAAAATTGCAGGAGGAGACAGAGCCAGTGATGAATCACTGTTCAGTCTTGATAAAACACTGGAAACACTTCCTGATGATGCCGAGCAGGCTCAGGATGCCACAGGAGCAAATCCATAAGAACACAACGATAAATCATTATTTCTAAAAATCTGTCAATTCATTGGCAGATTTTTTTATTATGAAAATCACCCTAAAATCACTATCTTTGCACACCTTTATTTTTACATGCATTGAAGCTATATGCCAATTGCAGAAAGCTAAGGTGAAATATGAAACCGTAAGGTGGCATAACACTATAAATTAAAATAAAATTTCGTTATGAAATGTGGAATCGTAGGCTTACCCAATGTAGGTAAATCAACTCTTTTTAACTGCCTTAGCAATGCTAAAGCGCAATCAGCCAATTATCCTTTCTGTACGATTGAGCCTAATTTAGGAACAGTTTCAGTACCGGATCAGAGATTATTTGAGCTTGAAAAACTGGTAAATCCCGAAAGAGTTTTACCTGCAGTAGTTGAGATCGTTGATATTGCCGGATTGGTGAAGGGAGCGAGCAAAGGGGAAGGACTGGGGAATCAGTTTCTTGCCAACATCAGGGAGTGTGAAGCGATCATCCATGTGTTAAGATGTTTTGAAAACGGAAATATCATTCACGTTGAAGGTACGGTAGATCCGATGAGAGATAAAGAAATTATCGACATCGAGCTTCAGTTAAAAGATTTGGAAACGGTTGGTAAAGCAGTTGAAAAAGCAAAAAAATTCATCAAATCAGGTAAGAAGGAAGATATCCTTACTTACGAAACGCTTCATAATCTTGAGAAATTCATCGAAGACGGTAAAAATGCAAGAGAATTTCCTATGGATGATTTTGCTGCTTCAGTAATCGCTGATGTACAGCTGTTGACCAATAAACCGGTTCTTTACGTTTGTAATGTAGATGAAAATTCTATTAAAAACGGAAATGAATGGATTGCCAGAATCGAAGAAATGGCTCAGAAAGAAAATGCTGAAGTTGTAGTTCTGGCTGCTCAGATCGAAGCGGATATCAATGAACTGGATACTTTCGAAGAAAGAGAAATTTTTCTTGAAGAACTAGGTTTAACTGAACCGGGGGTAAACCGTCTGATCAGAAAAGCATACGATTTATTAAAACTTCAGACGTATTTTACCGCAGGAGTAAAAGAAGTAAGAGCCTGGACGATCGGACAGGGATGGACTGCTCCACAGGCAGCGGGAGTTATTCATACTGATTTTGAAAAAGGATTCATCCGTGCAGAGGTAATCAAATACAATGATTATGTAAATTACGGAACTGAAGCCAAAGTAAAGGAGGCCGGAAAGCTTTCTGTTGAAGGAAAAGAATACATCGTACAGGACGGTGATATTATGCACTTCAGATTTAATGTTTAAAAGTATTAAAAGTTAGTTATAGTATTTTAAAGAGCGCTTCCATGAATTTGGGAGCGTTTTTGCTTTTTAAAAATTATTTTAGTTTAAACCTGTAAGAATGCATTGGTTTTTTTATTCTTTGGAAATATTTAGAAAATACTTCTTGAGACAGTTTTTTGAATGATATTGATGGAGCAGACGCATTCCTATAGACGGAGTAAATCTCTGGATTAATAAAAAAGTTTTTGATAGAAACGGATTAATCTGCTTGTAAATGGCTGATAAAAAAGTTTGAGTGATAGAGTGGTTGATTAATAAAACAAGGTAACTTATAAAACGGTAACTGAGGCTCTCAAATATTGGCCTGGATTCTCGAATGTTCGCTGACACTCTTTAATAGTGGCTAAGGTCTTAGAGAATTCCTGAAACTCCAAAATTTATCCTGAGGCTCCCGAAGGCTACTGAATGGCGTTTGCTCTCAAAAGCGCGGCCGAGGCTCTCAAAGGGTGGCTGAGGCTCTCGAAAGGGTGGCTGAGGCTCTCGAAGCCCCCCTCTTTTCTATACCCTCCCCAAATTCTCAATCGCTTTTTCCAGCGTTTCCTGTTTCTTCGCAAAACAGAGCCTGATCACATTTTCATTCAGTTTATTTTTATAAAAAGATGAAAACGGAACGCTCGCCACCTTATGTTGAACGGTCAGTTCTTTTGCGAAGTCAAAATCACTTTTATCTGATATTTTATCATATTTCAAAGCCTGGAAGTAGGTGCCTTCACAATCCAGCAGTTCAAAATTGGTCTGTGCGAGACCATTGCGTATAAAGTCTCTTTTTTCCTGAAAAAACTGGTTCAGCTGAAGATAATGTTCATTATTTTTCATGTATTCACCTAAGGCCAGCTGAATAGGTGTATTGACGGAGAAAACATTGAACTGATGTATCTTCCTGAATTCGTCAGTCAGTGCTTTTGGTGCTGCACAATACCCGATTTTCCAGCCGGTAACATGAAATAGTTTTCCGAAGGAAGCGATTAGAAGACTTCTTTCTTTCAGTTCGGGATACTTACAGATGCTCAGGTGTTCTTTTCCGTCAAAAACGATGTTTTCATATACTTCATCACTTAAGATCAGGATGGATGTATCTTTTACGATTTTAATCAGTTCCTGGATATCATTTTCCTTTAAAATCCTTCCTGAAGGATTATTAGGATTATTAAGAATGATCATTTTTGTCTTTTCAGAGACTAAATTTTTTACCTTATTCCAGTTGATTTCATAATCCGGGGCTCTCATCTCAAAACGCTTGACAATACCACCGAAAAGTTCAACAGTAGGCTCATAGCAGTCATAAGCAGGTTCAAAAATAATTACTTCATCATCTTTTTTGATGAAGGTGGCAATGGTTGTGAAAATAGCCTGCGTCCCTCCTGCAGTTACGGTGATCTCTGTATCCGGATGATATACTGCCTGATGGCTGTTCTCTATCTTTCCGGCAATTTCTTCTTTCAGGGGCATCATTCCGGCCATAGGAGCGTATTGATTGAATCCTTTCTGAATAAAATGATCCACAAGATCAAGCAGTCCGGAGTCGGGCATGAAGTCAGGAAATCCCTGTGACAGGTTAATTGCTTCATTTTCATTGGCCAGTTGCGTCATCTGGCTGAATATGGTTGTCCCGACATTGGAAAGTTTAGAAAGAGGGAGATGTATCATGAATGAGATTTTTTACTGACATCGAATTTAGTGTATTTTTTGAAACCGGATCGTATATCTGTTGCTGAAGCATTCAATTTATTATCATCAAATGATGTTTTGATTAAAAATAAGAATAAAAACGGTGGTAAATATTCGGATATTTTTGTTCAATTTCGTATTTTTGTATGTTTGCTTAATTAATCTATGTCACAAGAAATACAACCTATCTATTCCGAAGATAATATCAGAACCCTCGATTGGCAGGAGCATATCCGTTTACGGCCCGGTATGTACATCGGGAAGCTGGGCGATGGCTCATCTGCAGATGATGGTATCTATATTTTACTGAAAGAAATTTTGGACAACTCGATTGATGAGTTCAGAATGAAATCAGGTAAAAGAATTGAAATAAAAGTCGATGACGGAAAGGTTACTATCCGTGATTTTGGTCGTGGAATTCCTTTAGGTAAAGTGGTTGATGCGGTTTCAAAAATGAATACCGGGGGTAAATACGACAGCAAAGCTTTTAAAAAGTCAGTCGGTCTGAACGGAGTTGGAACCAAGGCAGTGAATGCCCTTTCAGATTATTTTCGCGTTCGCTCATTCCGTGAAGGAAAAATGAAGATGGCTGAATTTTCCAGAGGACTGATTACCGAAGACCATACCGAGAAAGATACCTCCGACAGAAACGGAACGGAGATCTCTTTTGTTCCTGACGCAGATATTTTTCTAAACTTTAAATTCAGAAAAGAGTATATCGCAAGAATGCTCCGTAATTATTCTTATCTGAATCCCGGACTGAAAATCCTTTTCAACGGTGAAACATTTTTTTCCGAAAACGGTCTTAAAGACTTATTGGAAGAAGAGCTTGAAAGCGATGTACTGTACCCGATTGTTCATTTAAGAGATAATGATATTGAACTGGCAGTCACCCATACCGATAAATCACAGACAGAAACTTATTTTTCCTTCGTTAACGGTCAGAATACAACCCAGGGAGGGACGCATCTTAACGCTTTCCGTGAAGCGTATGTAAAAACGATCCGTGAATTCTTTAATAAAAACTTTGACGCATCTGATATCCGCAAGTCTATCGTTGCTGCAATTTCCATCAACGTGGAAGAGCCTGTTTTTGAATCTCAGACGAAAACAAAACTGGGATCCAATGATATGGGACCAAACGGACCTACGGTAAGAATTTTTATTATTGATTTTCTTAAAAGCAAGCTGGATAATTTCCTGCACAAGAATCCTGAGATCGCAGAGGCAATTCAGAGAAAAATATTGATCTCTGAAAGAGAAAGAAAAGAGCTTTCCGGAATTCAGAAATTAGCCAGAGAGAGAGCGAAGAAAGTGTCGCTTCACAATAAGAAACTTCGTGACTGCAGACAGCATTACAATGATCAGAAAGCAGAACGAAAAGCAGAAACACAGATTTTTATTACTGAAGGAGACTCCGCATCAGGATCCATTACAAAGTCCAGGGATGTAGAAACCCAGGCTGTATTTTCTTTAAAAGGGAAGCCGTTGAACTGTTACGGTCTTACCAAAAAAGTGGTTTATGAAAATGAAGAATTTAACCTTCTGCAGGCTGCACTGAATATTGAGGAGAGCCTTGAAGATTTAAGATACAATCAGGTTATTATTGCGACCGATGCCGATGTTGACGGAATGCACATCAGGCTGCTGATGATTACTTTTTTCCTGCAGTTTTTCCCTGATGTCATTAAAAACGGTCACCTGTATATCCTTCAGACCCCGCTGTTCAGAGTGAGAAATAAGAAGGAAACGAGATATTGCTATTCTGAAGTGGAAAGAGTAAAGGCGTTGAATGAATTGGGAAAAAACCCGGAGATAACCCGATTTAAAGGTCTGGGAGAAATTTCTCCTGATGAGTTCAAGAATTTCATTGGAAAAGATATCCGTTTAGAGCCTGTCGTGCTCGGAAAAGATCAGACAATTGAGCAGCTGTTAGAATTTTACATGGGTAAAAATACGCCTGATCGCCAGGTTTTTATTCTTGAAAACCTGGTCGTTGAAGATTCCAATATTAATGACAAAGAAATTTTAACTGAAGTAGAATAACCAATAACCGATACACCAATCCAAATGAGAATAAGTAACCGACGTAAAGTTCCTGTCTATCATTTTTTCAGTATTGTACTATTAATAATGATATTGGTTGGAATTGGAGCTTTTTTACTGGAGGAATATAAGTTTAATATTTTAGGACTGGAAAGCTACCTTCTGCTTGTTTTTCCGTTCCTTCTATTGATTTTTTTTATCCTTCACGGAAGGCAGATTTTTGAATATGACAGTGACGGAGAAGCCATCCATTTTAGAAACAGAAGTATTATACCATTTTTTACCAGGCCTCTGAGTGATGAGTTTCCGAAATATAAGCTTATCAGTTATGAAGTTGTTACCTTATTTTTTGTAAAGAGATTATACCTTACCGTTTCAAGCAAAAACAGTGGTTCTACTTTACTGAAATATGAAATCTCTTATTTAACAAGAAAAGAAATCGGAAATTTGAAGTTTTCACTCAATAAAGTGATAGAAACAAATAAAGAAAGAAGACACTAAGAAAATAATGATAGAAGAAAATTCTCACGAAGGCGAAAGCTTAAAAAAAGTATCAGGACTGTACAAAGACTGGTTTCTGGATTATGCATCTTATGTAATTTTAGATAGAGCCATCCCTTCTGTTTATGATGGTTTCAAGCCTGTTCAGCGGAGGATTATGCACTCCATGCGTGAACTTGAAGACGGCAGGTACAACAAGGTTGCCAATATCGTAGGAAATACGATGAAATACCATCCTCATGGTGATGCTTCGATCACTGATGCAATGGTCGGAATAGGGCAGAGAGAACTGTTGATTGATACGCAGGGGAACTGGGGAAATATTTACACGGGAGATTCAGCTGCTGCCGCAAGATATATTGAAGCAAGATTAACACCTTTTGCTCTGGAGGTGGTTTTCAATCCCAAAACAACAGTCTGGGCAAAATCTTATGACGGCAGAAATAATGAACCGGTAGATTTGCCTGTTAAATTCCCGTTGCTCCTTGCACAGGGGGTTGAAGGAATCGGAGTGGGGCTTTCTACAAAAATTCTTCCGCATAATTTCAATGAACTCATTAATGCTTCTGTAGCTCACCTGAAAGGTAAAAAATTTGAAATTTACCCTGATTTTCTGACAGCAGGTTTTCTGGACGTTTCGGAGTATAACGACGGTCACAGAGGCGGAAAAGTAAGAGCAAGGGCAAAAATTTCTCAGGTCGACAAACATACCCTGATGATTTCCGAGCTTCCTTTTTCCAAAAATACCGGTGATCTGATTGATTCAATTATCAAAGCCAACGAGAAGGGAAAAATTAAGATCAAAAAAATTGAAGACAATACCTCGGATAAAGTAGAAATCCTGATCTATCTTCATAACGAAGTTTCACCCGATAAGACGATTGATGCACTTTATGCATTTACCGACTGTCAGGTAACCATCTCACCTAATGCCTGTGTCATTGTGGGTGATAAACCCATGTTCCTGAACGTTTCGGAGATTCTGAGAATGAATACCGATCATACGGTTTCACTCCTGAAAAAAGAACTGGAAATTGAACTCAATGAGCTGCAGGAAAGCTGGCATTTTTCTTCACTGGAAAGAATTTTTATAGAAAACAGGATCTACCACGATATTGAAGAGGTGAAAAGCTGGGAAGATGTTCTGACAACCATTGCCGACGGGCTCAGACCACATACTGCACATCTTTTAAGAGAAGTGACAGAAGAAGACATTCTGAGGCTTACTGAGATCAGGATCAAAAGAATTTCGAGATTCGATTTAGATAAATTTAAAGAAAATATTGCTGCACTCGAAGGAAAGATTGAGCAGGTAAGACATCATTTAGGCAATCTGATTGCTTATGCGATTGATTATTATCTTAATATCCAGAAAAAATACGGTAAGGGAAGAGAACGTAAAACCGAACTGAGAATTTTTGATACCATCGATGCCTCAAAAGTTGCCGTAGCCAATGAAAAATTCTATGCTAATTTCGAAGAAGGTTTTGTAGGAACTTCGCTGAAAAAAGACCAGTTTTTATTTGACTGTTCTGATATTGACGATATCATTACTTTCAGAAAAGACGGAAGCATGAAAGTCGTTAAGGTAGAAGCCAAAACGTTCATCGGAAAAGATATTCTGCATGTTGCCATCTGGAAGAAAAACGATAAACGGACGGTTTACAACATGATCTACCGTGAAGGCATGCAGGGCCCTTATTATATGAAACGCTTCTCGGTAACCGGTGTGACCAGAAATACCGACTACCGCCTGGCATCAGATGCAAAAGGTTCCGAGACTCTTTACTTTTCAGCAAATCCTAATGGTGAAGCTGAAACGGTAACCGTTCTGCTGAAACCTAATCCAAGGATCAGGAAAAATAAAATGGATATTGATTTCTCTGAAATAGGAATCAAAGGCCGTGATTCCAAAGGAAATCTGGTCACCAAATATTCAGTCAAAAAAGTAGATTTAAAAGAGGAAGGTGTTTCTACATTGGCTCCCCGTAAAATCTGGTTTGATGATACGGTCAGAAGGCTGAATGCTGATGTAAGAGGAACCTTGCTCGGCAGTTTTAAAGGAGATGATAAAATTTTAACCGTTAATTCCCAGGGGGAGGCAAAACTGATCAGTTTTGATCTTGGAAACCGCTTTGATGATGAGTATATTATCCTTGAAAAGTGGAGACCGCAACAGCCAATTACCTGTATCTATTATGACGGGGAAAAAGATATTTATTTTATCAAAAGGTTCCTGCTGGAAAATACAACCAATCCGCAGACCTTTATGCCGGCTGAACATCCTAAATCCTTTATTGAGAGAATTTTGGTTTCCAACGGAACGACGGCAGAAATTATTTTCGCAAAAGACAAAGGGAAAGAACGCGATCCTGAAACGGTTAATATCGACGAATTTATTGCTATTAAAGGAATCAGGGCAATTGGAAATCAGTTTACAAAATTTAAAGTAAAAACAATCAATATCACTGTTCCGGAACCTGAAGAGGAAGAACCGGAGGAGTATGAAGAACCGGACTTTACTCCTTCTGCAGATGATGATGGAGGTACCATCGGGGATCTGTTTGAAGAGGGGAGTCCTGAAAACTAAGAAAGAAAAATATGAATATTGTAATACTCATCATTGCCATCACCTGCATCATTAGCTATCTGGCGTTAAATGATATCAGGATTTTTGAAAAATATAAATTCAATGTAGGAGCAGTTCTTCACCGTAAAGAATACATAAGGCTTTTATCAGCCGGTTTTCTGCATGCAGATTTCATGCATCTGATCTTGAATATGTATGTTCTTTATATGTTCAGTCCGGCTGTAATCTACGATTTTGGAGTGGTTGGTTTTCTGATTATCTATTTTGCATCCATCCTGCTGGGGAATTTATTTTCTCTGTTCATTTATAAGGCGCAAAGCTGGTATTCTGCAATTGGTGCCAGCGGTGGCGTTGCAGGAATTATTTTCGCAAGCGTTTCTTTGGATCCTGTCAATATGAAAATCGGAATTATCTTCCTGCCTCCGGAATTGAGTATTCCAGGATATATTTTCGGTCTTCTGTATTTCGGATACTCTGTTTACAGTATGCTGAAACCCAGAAGCAATGATAACATAGGCCATGCAGCGCATTTGGGCGGTGCGTTTTTTGGATTATTATATTCAGTTGCAGTTTTTCCTGAAGTGGCATTGAGCAATGCTTTATTCCTGGGTATCATGTCTCTTCCGCTCCTGTACCTGTCCTATGAAATATTTGTCAGAAAAAGAATAGGGTAAGACTTAACGATTACAAAAAAGACCAATGAATTAATTCATTGGTCTTTTTTTATCAACTTTCAGGTTTACAGAAATGCCGTGTTAATATGAAGTGCCTCCTGATGAACATAAAAGCTTTTCCCGTTAGTTTTTAATGATTTTTTGATGAAAGATTCCTTTGTCGGTTTTGATCTGCAGGTAGTATACTCCGTTGATCAGGCCGCTCATATCAATCTTTGACCTGTTCTCTTTCATTAATCTTACTGCCTGTCCTGCCGCGTTTATCACCAATATTTCGTGTATTACACGATTATCCGGATTTGAAACAGTAAGAACTGAATGCACGGGGTTAGGATATCCACTGAAGATGCCGGCTGATGTATTCTCCTGTGTTCCCAGAGTTGCTGATGCAGCAAATACAGTTTTGATATAGAACAGGTTGGCTACACTTCCTTTGGAAATAGTATGTGCTCCCGCAGCAATATTAGGTATGGTTATGATGCCTGCTGATGCAGTATAATTGGTGTTGTCAAACTTTACAGTTCCGGTAAATGTCGGATCGAGAACCAGCGTTAAAGTAGAAGCCTGTAATGTAGTGTACGCAATCGATGTAGCTGACTCCAATTTTAGACGTTTTGTAAAAGCGATCCCGTCGTAGGTGGCAGATCCGTCGGTAGAGTTGATATTGGCAGAGGTAAATGTGTAGAATGTACTGTTCAGAGCTGATGTTGTAAAATTATGAACTTCATTGCCCTGTGGAACTCCCGGTGCAATTACGCTGATGCTTCCTGTTCCTGATACGGATGTTCCTGTTGGGCCTGCCGTAGTAACTGTAAAGCTTACATCATCCGTAGGATTTCCTGAAACAGTCACAGTTTTGTTGGCTGTGTTTTTTACAAAGCTTACTCCTGAAGCAGGGAGTCCTGTTATGGTAACATCAGTTGCCGTTCCGCCCCAGGTAAATACCATCGGTGTCATGGCTGTTGCAGATATCAGGGTCTGATCATTATTTGATGGAATGGTTAAAGTCTGGGAACTGGCAACAGGAGATGAGATTCCCTGTACCGAAACCAGCTGGGATGTGTAATTTTGCAATAAAGCCATTAATCCGGTATTCACCGATGAGCTTGTGTCATCACCTGCATTACTGAATGTCCAGCTGATATCACCGCCGGAAACCCTTCCTGAATATTGCATTGTTTTATCTCTTGCCTGTACCGGAGTATCGATTACTAAAGAATTAATATAAAAAGCAGGGTTTGTATCAAAATTATTGTAAGCAGCACTTCCCTGAACGGCAGTAATGCTGTTGCTTATAACTTCATTTCTGTTGGCTGCAACGTATGCATCAAACTGGGTCAAGGCAGATGTTCCGTACGGTATAAAAGCTGTCTGACCTGTCATGTAATTATTGTGAGCTTTGATCATCCCTCCGTTTTCATTGGAAAAAGTTCCCGGAGATCCTCCCGCAATATCAGTTCCCTGCTTAGAGATTAACATGGGGTATTTGCAGTTTCTGAAATAATTTCCCTCAACAAAAATTGATGATCCTAAGGTAGATCCTACACCGTATTTAGAGTTTCCGTCATAATAATTGTTATACACATGGGCGGAAAAATAGCGTACCCGAGGGTGTCTTGAATCTGAATGATCAAACCAGTTGTGGTGATAAGTGATATAAAGATCCGTCGTTGTTCCTTCACTCAGACCCAGAAGGCAGCTTTTCCCGTTATCCCAGAAATGATTGTACGAAAAGGTAACATAGGTTGATTTTTTTGAATCCAGTGCACCGTCTCCCTTTGCCTGATCTGCATCCGATCCGGGAGCGCCGTAAAACAGATCATTGTGATGTGCCCATATATAGGTATTGTCCTGCTGAAGACTGAGGTTGTCGCCTTCAGAAGCATCAGTCAGCATGAATCCCAGATTACGGACTTCAATATTGGTGGCAGATTTTATACGTACCCCCCATCCGTTGACCAGGGCGTCAGATCCGACGCCTTCAAAAGTGATCGAACTTGCTGCAATTTTTTTGTTTTCGATAACGATATCTCCATTCAGCAAATAATTAGGATCGGTGATATTGCCAATCAGTCTAACTGCCAGAGGACGGGTGTCAAGACCTTTCTTGAAGCCGTCCAGAATAGTCTGTAAACCTACACAGGGATTGGCATTAGCACCTGTGACATTCATAGATACCGTGTTTTTTGTGTCCTGAGTGATGTACAGCACCACTGCATTTGCCTTAAGAGTACCATCGGGATTGTATGCACCGGGTATTCTTCCGTTGCTGTGGGCAAAACCTGTTCTGTCATGCGCTGTTACGGTAACCGGTGCAGATATGGTTGCAGGTCCTTCAGTATTTCCTGTGACAGGAACTACTTTAATGGTATAGATACCAGGGCTTAATCCTAAAACATCAGCCCTGTAATAAGAACCGTAATTTCTGATCAGCTGGGTATCTATTATCTTGTCTGTGAAATTTCCTCCCGAATAATACACTTTATAGCTGTCGGCACCACTTACCGGTGTCCATTTGATGTATGCAGATTCCATCCATCCTGTTGTCTGAGTGATGGCAATACTTTGTGCCTGAAGGTTTATAAGACCCATAAACACTGCAAAAATGAATATTAGTTTTTTCATAAAATTAACGATTATTAAAATTTGATAGTAGATTTTTGTTATGTAATCGATTGCACATAAATATAGTAATATTTTTAAATTTGCAAAATTTGTTGTAAAATAATGATCATTCGATGGTGTAATTTAGGTAATTCTTATTTTTTTAAAATTTCTCTTGCGTATATTGAAATTAGATATATCTTTATGCAATCGATTGCGTTCACATTTTATTTATAAACTATTAACATTAAAAATTTTTAATCATGAAAAAAACATTCATCTTATCCATGATTTCCGGACTTTTCTTTATGAGTCTTTTCAGAGCACAGAGTAAAACCTGGGATTTTGGTAACAGCGCGACCTGGGCTGTTTCTGCAGGGTATGCTGTAGATACTTTGCTTGATAATTTAGCAATGATCCCGGGATCAAATGTCTCAAATCTTGCTGCTGTAGAAGCCAACAGTGCTACATTTCCAGACGGATACACAGCAACAAAACGTTTTAAACTCAATGGAGGAAGCTGGGATACCGGAGCAACCTCTTTTGTGATGCCAGTTAAAAGATATGTCTATTTTGCAGTAACCGGAGCCTGCACGGTAAAAGTATGGTTTAAGACAGGTGGTTCAGGCATCAGAACTTTATATGTAACCAACGGTACAAGTGTTATAGGTTCGCTGGGAAGTGCAAGTTCTTCGGATGCCCTGATCCTGACTGCCAATTATACCGGTGGAGCAGGTAATATCTATATTGGAGCGGATCAGGCAACAAATATTTATAAGATTGAAGTTTCAAATTCCATTGGCACAACTACACTTGTTACTTTATCTGCACAAAATACATTGAAAAAGGCTGAAGCGAAAGTTTATACAAAAGGAAATACAATTTTTGTATCCGGCCTGAATAACCAGAGTACTGAAATAAAAGTATATACGGCAGCCGGCAACCTTGTGAAAACATTGAGATCTTCGGCAGAAGTGGATTTTAATTTAAAAAGCGGCTTCTATATTGTTCACCTGAAGTCTTCAGCAGGTGAAAAATCAGTTAAGGTTACGCTTCAGTAAAAAAAATATAAAAAGCTGCATGAAATTTCATGCAGCTCTTTTTTACTTTTGTATGTTTATTTTATTCCAAATATGAAGCGGTCATTTCCGGACAGGTCTTTCAGCAGTTCAACTTCCGAAAAATCATTTTTGTACAGCTGTAAAGTCTCTGAACCCAATTTCTGGTTGATCTCCAAAAACAGAAGTCCGTTCTTATTCAGATGTTTTTTTGAATCTCCGGCAATTTTTTTATAAAAAATCAATGCGTCTGAAGTGGGTGAAAAAAGTGCCATTTCCGGCTCAAATCCTTTTACGGAATCTGAAATTTCTATTTTTTCATCAATTCCGATATAGGGAGGATTTGAGATGATGACATCATAGTCTTCTTCCAGCTCAAGATTAAGATAATCAGCGTGAATCAGACGTATATCAAGCTTATTGAATTCTGCGTTTTTTTTGGCAACCTCAAGAGCTTTTTCTGAAAAATCAACAGAGCTGACAGTGGCATCCGGAAAATATTTCTTTAAAATAAGGGGAATTATACCGCTTCCTGTTCCAATATCCAAAATCTTTAAACCATCAATACCTGATCCGGAGGATTGAATCTTTTCAATGGCCAATTCCAGTAATTCCTCTGTTTCGGGACGGGGAATCAATACATTTTCATTCACGAAAAACGGCATTCCGTAAAATTCAGTTTCTCCCAAAATATGCTGATATGGTTTTCCTGTTTTCAGCTCTGAAATGATATGCAGCAGCTGATTTTCCTGATCTGCTGTCAATTCATTTTGAGATGACAGCCTCTGCTGCACCTGACTGAACCCTGAAATTTTCTCTAAAAAGACCGGGAAGATAAAGTCGGTTTCAGAATCGGTATATATTGACGAGAGTTCAATTCTGAAGTGATTTTTAAAGGCTTTGATAGTCATTATCTTGTGAAAACCAGTTTAGTATCCGTCGATTTTTCTTCATCTATCCTGTAGCCTTCATAGTTGAAAGCTTTGACATCATTAAGTGTTTTTGCATTCTTTTCTGCACAGAATCGCACAACAAGCCCTCTTGCATGTTTTGTATAAACGACGATAGTTTTCAGCTTTCCTTCTCTTAATTCATAGAATTCAAAATCAATGATCTTATGGTTAAGTTTTTTTCTGTCAATTACTTTTCCATATTCATTGCTGGCGAGATGGAGAAGGATTTCATTCTTTTTCATTTCGGCATTCAGCTGTTCGGTTACTTTCTCAGTCCAGTAAGAATACAGGTTTTTGTACCCGTCAAATTCAAATGGCCTTCCCATTTCCAACCGGTAGAGCATCACCTTATCAGAAGGACGAAGCAATCCGTACAGTCCTGAAAGGATTCTGTGATTTTTCTGTAAATAATCAACAGCATTTTTATCTAAGGTCTTTACATCAAGGCCTCTGTATACTTCTCCTGTAAAAGCAAAAAGGGCAGGAGCAGATTCTTTAACCGTAGGTTTTGATTTCCATTTCTGATTTCTTTCCCAGTTTTCATCCGCCAGTTTGGGAGAAATTTCCATCAGTTCTGAAAGATATTTGGGGGATTTATGTTTTAAAAAAGAATGTATATGTTCTGCATCATCAATGAATTTCGGACTGGTTCTTCGCAAAAGATCGGTCGTATTTTCGATGTTCATTAATTTAGCAGGGGATGTTATAAGTTTCATATGTAAATTTATGTTTTTAGAGATCCGGATAAGAAAAATATTTATTTAAAAAGCTGACAACTGTTTCAGATCCAGCAGATTCATCAGCATCAGAGAGACAAAATCAAAAAGGAAATGACAGATGATCAGGATCTTAATATTAGAATACAGCTTGTAAAATAAGGCAAATACAATTCCTATAAAAAAAGGAACCACTACCTGGCCAACGGTGCCATAGGTACTGTGAAGAATCCCGAATAATAATGCAGAGATCACAATCCCTGAAAAAGGACTGTTGTATATTTTTTCAATCCTTGGCTGGATGTAGGCGCGCATCAGCAATTCTTCTGTTACTCCGGCGGTGAGGCAGGTGAAAATAATCAGAAAATAATTGTTTTTAAACAGAGTGCTGAGCTGTACCAGTTTGTCACTTATTTTTTCCTGGGTTACCATCATAATAACGGCATTCAGAAAAGCTCCGCCTACGGCACAGATCAGATAAAGAATGATGATGGCACCAATGTAAAAGCCTGCTGAATATTTTTTATCTTCCCATGCAAAAAAAGACCGGTTTTCTATAAAAAAGTTGTAAGCTAAAATTAATGCTAAAACTGCCCAGAGGGACAGTCTGTTATAGAAAAAAAGCTCTGATGTTAAGACTTTAAAATTGAAAAAGTAATTGATTACAGGAATCGAATAAAGCATAGACAGAGCAAGCAGCACAAAAGTAAGCAGGATGCCCACACTGTATTTTCCGTTGAGACTCATAGGATAAACTGCTTCTAAATTTCTCCTTTTCCCTGTCTGATCAGTTCCGGCTCACCAGAGGTAAGATCAACAATAGTTGAGGCAATATTATCACCATATCCTGAATCAATCACTATATCGACAAGATGGTCATATTTTTCTGCAATGAGTTCCGGATCTGTGGAGTATTCTATAATCTCATCATCATCTTTAATCGACGTTGATGCGATAGGGTGTCCCAGTTTTTCAACAATCAGCTGCGGAATCGGATGATCCGGGACACGGATACCGATGGTTTTATGATTTTTATAAGCCAGAGGCAGGCTTTTATTGGCTTCCAGAATAAACGTAAAAGGTCCGGGAAGATGGCTCTTTAAAAATCTGAAAACCGAAGTGTCAACCGGTCTTGTAAAATCTGAAAGGTGGCTGAGATCATTACAGATAATTGAGAATTTGGCTTTTTCCAGTTTCTGTTTTTTGATCTGGGCAAGTTTTTCCATGGCTCTGATATCGAAAATATTGCAGCCTAAAGCGTACACCGTATCGGAAGGGTAGATGATCAATCCACCATTATTAAGGGTTTTAATGACCTCATTAATAAGGTTTTCCTGAGGATTATCTGGGTAAATTCTTAATATCTTTGCCATAGAACAAAGATACAAATATTTAAATTATTTCATGAAAGTGGTGTATTTAAAAGAAAAAGTAGCATTATTGAAATATATTCGTATATTTGCAGTCCAATAACGCGGGATGGAGCAGTAGGTAGCTCGTCGGGCTCATAACCCGAAGGTCATCGGTTCGAGTCCGGTTCCCGCTACTAAGTTAAGTGCTTTCGGTAAGCACTCTAAAGATACACCGCGGGATGGAGCAGTAGGTAGCTCGTCGGGCTCATAACCCGAAGGTCATCGGTTCGAGTCCGGTTCCCGCTACTAAGTTAAGTGCCTTCGGCAGGCACTCTAAAAATACACCGCGGGATGGAGCAGTAGGTAGCTCGTCGGGCTCATAACCCGAAGGTCATCGGTTCGAGTCCGGTTCCCGCTACTAAGTTAAGTGCTTTCGGTAAGCACTCTAAAGATACGCCGCGGGATGGAGCAGTAGGTAGCTCGTCGGGCTCATAACCCGAAGGTCATCGGTTCGAGTCCGGTTCCCGCTACCAACAGGAGAATTACTTTCGTAGTTCTCCTTTTTTTGTAAAATTTTTCAAAAAAACATAAAAATATCCGCTTAAAAAGCGAATATTTTTATAGTTCAGAAGAAATTAAATTGAATTATTTAACCAGGTTGTCAAAATTCTGAAGCTTAAAGTCGTCAGAATTCAACTGCTCAAAATAAGTTGATTTGTTGTTACCTTTCATTTTTTTTACAGCTCCCACAGCACCTGCGAAATCTTTATCAATTTTTGTCGCTATTTCAGTAGGTTTAAAATCTATTTTGATGCTTTCATCCGCAACGCCAAGATAACCGTTTTTTCTGGTAACATACGTGATGTAATTCTCATAAATTCCCAAAGTATTTCTGAAATACTGGGTATGATAATTCATGCATTTTGTAGCTTTCTTGGATTTGCCTAAAATACAGCTTGCCATATTTCCTTTGTAAAGATCAAATTCCTGAGATACTTTATCGTACTCATTTTTCAAAGCTGCCTTGCCATTGTCTAAAACAGTGGTGTTTCCTTGTGCTTCACTTATCTTTTTAAGGTGTTCTACAACAATAGGAACGGTAGCCTCAATTTTTGATTTTGCTTCGGTCACTGAACCGAAAACCGATGACATCTGAGCCGATGTAACGTTAAAAATAAACAGTAATAAAACAGGTAGTAGATTATATCTTTTCATGAGAAATTTTTAAAGCACTAAAATAAATATATTTTCTCAGTTTAAACAAGCAGATTTTAATTTTATTTAATAAATTTTAACAAATCTACAATGTAAATTGTTCATTTTTGTTTAAATGATGATTTTAAACAATTTTACATCTAATTTTTGCAATTATCCAAACCGAATTCGCTTTCAGTGTATGAAGGCTTTGAGTATCAAAACTTATTATTTGCATCTGCATTTTAACATTGGATTCTAAAGATACAGATTGCCTGTTTTTAATCAATATAAAAAATATAATATAGGTATCTTATCGCTGAGAAATTTTTATAAGTTCCCTTTATGTGCTGTAAACTATAAAAACATTGCGCAAAATCTACTTGGGGAGTGAATCTAAAAACGTTAAGATTTCTTCTCCTATTTCTTGAACATGTGTTTCCAAAGCAAAATGGCCGGTATCATAAAATTTTACAGTAGCTTCAGGAATATCTTTTTTATAAGCTTCGGCTCCTGCGGGTAAAAAGAATGGATCATTTTTGCCCCATACAGCTAAAAATTTAGGTTTGTATGTTCTGAAATATTCCTGAAACTTTGGATATAAAGCAACATTAGATTTATAGTCTTTCAACAAATCCAGTTGATTTTCTTTTGAATCCGGGCGATCAAGAAAAAACTGATCAAAAGTGTAAGATTCAGGGGCAATTAAAGTCGGATCAGGTACACCTTCCAAATATTGAAATTTCGTTCCTTCAAAGGTTACAAAAGTGGACCTTAAAGCATCTCTGTTTTCTTTAGTATCCTGTTCCCAATATTTCTGAATAGGATTCCAGCCTGAGCTCAGACCTTCTGCATAGGCATTCCCGTTTTGCGAAATAATTCCTGTTATTTTCTCGGGGTTGGCGAGTGCCAATCTGTAACCCGTAGGTGCTCCATAATCAAAAACATAAACCGCAAAGCGATTTAAACCTAAAGCATCAATAAAATCCTGCATGGTCTTTGCCATATTATCAAAGGTATAGTCGAACTTATTTCTATCCGGCGCATCACTGTATCCAAAACCTGGAAGATCTGGTGCGATAACATGATATTTACCACTCAGAATAGGAATCAGATTTCTAAACATATGGGATGAAGTGGGATATCCGTGTAAAAGTAAAATGGTTGGTGCATCTTTAGAACCTGCTTCACGGTAAAAGATATTCTGGTCGTTAGCTATTATTTTACGGTAGTGAATGAGAGAAGCAGTTTGTTCTGTCTCAATTGTAAGATTTGATTTCGGTTGTGATTTCATAGAATTTGTTAACGTTAAGACCATTATAGCGGTCAGTAATTTAAAAGTGTTCATTTCTTTTTTTGTCAAAATTAAACCTTACATTTGTTCTGTAAAAACGATTTAAAATGATATTATAAATCATAATTAATGATTAATGAATTTAAATGACTTTAAGATATTCGAATCTGTAGCTAATCACGGAAGTTTCACTAAGGCAGCAGAAGCAATGTTTACCGTGCAGTCAAACGTAACAGCCCGTATTAAAAATCTTGAAGAAGAATTTGAAACTGCATTGTTTTCAAGATCTTCCCGAAAGGTAGAATTAACACAGGCAGGAGAAAAATTAATGATTTACAGTAAGAAATTAAATCATCTGGTAGAGGAAGCAAAACAGGCAATCGGTAAAAATGATGTGGTAAAAGGGCAGATCAGGGTTGGTGCTTTAGAAACAATGATGGCTGTAAAGGGTCCTGAGCTGGTCAATGCACTTGCAGATGAATTTCCGTATGTTGACATGGAATTCCGATCCGACACTCGAGAGAATCTTATAAACGAAGTTTTGAATTACAGACTTGATATCGCTTTTATTCCGGCACCAATTGATATCCCGGAACTCGAACAGTTTAAGATTAAAACAGAAGAAATTGTCGCTGTCGTTCCTTCAAACTGCAAAAGTCTGGATAATTTACTGTTACATAATCCGGTTAAAGCGATTGTTTTTGATCAGGGCTGTGTCTACAGAGCAAGGTTAGACTCTTGGTTAGTAAGTAAAGGCATATATAACTATCATAAAACCGAAATGAATTCAATTGAGGGAGTTGTCAATTTTATTGAATCGGGGATCGGGTTCAGTTTTCTGCCAAAAGAGATTATCTCAACTTTTTACAGCAGCCGAAAAATCAAAACATTCGCACTCCCTAAAGAATTGGGGGTGATGACCACCGTTCTGGTTTACAAAAAAGGCATTCCTTTATCACCAGCATTAAAGGCTTTTCTGACTTTGTGTAATCCTAATACTGAACCAATTTAAATCCTTAAAAAAAAGGATTTATTTTGCAGAATCATTTACTTCAGTTAATTTTAATCAAAGTTTATATTTTTATGACGACAAAATTTTTTTCTTTCGCATTTATGTTGTTCGCAGTTACGGTCGTTTTTTCACAGAGCACTTCAAATCCTGAAGTTGCTGATAATGTTACAAAAACCGTTACACAAACGGGAATTAGTCTTGGATCTGTTATTGCAGTAGTTACTTCCTGGGACAGAAATAAATCTCTTTTATGGGCAATCATTCATGGTATTCTGGGTTGGTTATATGTGATCTATTATGCCATTACCAAGCGCTGAAAATCTGTCAGGCGAGCAATAAAATAAATCAGCCAGTCTCAAAACATAAGATAATTAAAAAATTATAAAAAGAGGTATTGTGTTTTCAAAGATGCTTTTTAGACTGGAAGTTTCAGTAGTCGAAGATAAAATTGAAAAATATCTTTTTAAAAAAATATAATTTTGCGGATATTCAAAAACAGACAAAAAAAATTTCATGAATCTACCTTTTGAATTAGAAGATAAATATGTAAAGAAAGTCATTTATAACAGATCATTGAAAAATCTTCCGCAGGAAGAGTGGAAGTCAATTGAAGGGTTTGAGGACTACATGGTATCTAATTACGGACGGGTAAAAAGTCTTGAGCGTAAGCGTTACACAGTATCGGGTAAAGAATATATATTACCTGAAAGAGTTTTGACGCTGATTGCTATAAAACATTTTAACAGTTATCTTCAGGACAATGTTTATAATATACAGTGTAGATTATCGGTGGAGGGAAAGGCGTACAATAAATCGGTAGCACGTTTAGTCTATTATCATTTTATTGAAAAAATCAATTGGGAAGACCGTACTGTTGTCATGGGCTTTAAAGATAATAACAGATTTCATTTACATATAAGCAATTTAGAGAAAATTTCTGCCCATGAAAAGAATCTCAGAGTATATCGGTTTGACAGAAGCAAAAATTTACATATTGAATACTTAAAACCGATCAGTCAGTATACTGCTGAAGGTGATTTTGTAGCTGATTTCGAAAATTTTTATGCTGCAGACAAAGCACTTGGAGTTGGTCTGGAGAATATTCTGAAGGTCATTAATAAGGAAAATTTAACTGCCGGATCATTCCGGTGGTTTTTACAAAGTGATCCTCCTGAAGAAAAAGATTTTCTCATCCATGAAAAATATAATACTTCAGGAAGACTGCTTAATGATATTCTTTGGAAAAGGTTAGGAAAGCCTGCCATTAATCAAAAAAAGCCACCTCCCGTGATGAACCTGTCAATCAAAAGCCTTTTTAAAGAACGGTGGAAACCAATAGATATTCCGGAACTCAAAAGTAAGTTTGCTATTTCAGACAGAGGCAGAATAAAACGGTTGGCAGGCTGGAATTCTGACAGCAGAAGAAGGTTTTTAAAAGAGATGATTTTTCCCCTGTCTGTAGAATTTAACAGTCATACAAACTATTTTCTCTGTTGCGAACTTCACGATAATGAAAAAAAAGTATCCGTATCAGTTTTCCGACTGCTTTATTATTACTTTGTAAAAGAGTTTGATCTAAACGATGAAACCCTTATTGTAACCAATGTAAATGAACCGAAATGGAATATTGATCTTTCAAAGCTGTCGTTGCAAAGAACAAACAGTGAATCTTTAAAAGAAACCAATGACCGCAATTTATTGGTTTTAAATAAAATGCTGGTACTCCTAAATTCGGGAGAAAAATTTAATGAAGCGCTTTGGAAAAGACTGGGGAGCCCCAGGTTAAATAAAAGAAATCCGCCAGCTGTCATGAATCTTTCAATGAAAAACCTTCCGAATGAGATTTGGGTGCCGATACCTGATTTTGAAGATAAATATGCAATTTCAAATGCCGGAAGAGTAAAACGTCTGAGTGGATGGAGTTTTGGTGCTCAATTATTTGGAGAAGAACAGATTATGCCTCTAAGTGTAAATAAGGAAAACGAAGCTCACCATCTCTATTTCAGATTGCATCGGAAGGTATGCACAAATCAAATGATCCTTATTCGTTTCCTTTATTATTGCTTTGTAGAAAATTTTGATTTGAAAGACAGAAGCTTGCAGGTCGTTAATCAAAATGAGTCGCTGTGGGATATCAATTTATCAAAGCTTTTCTTATCCTCTATTAAAGAGATACGTTCTAAAAAGGCCGGTAAAAAATAACTAGTTTCAAAAAAAAACGCAGAATCAAAATTATGATATGGAGATTATAACTGAAGCGAAGGAAATCTATGATCAATTATATCGACGTTAATATTGTATACGATATGGAGAAACTGATATAGACCAGCATCTGCCTGACAAAAAAGCGATCATCGACGGAGAATCAGTATTATTTGAGGCCTGATGAATAAACTGCAAATCAGATTAAAAGATTTCAAAACGAAATGCGAACCATCGATAACGGCAACACTTTCATCCCGAACTGATCTGGATTACTTTCCTGTCTGTCAGTACAGCATACGTTAGTTTTACTCTGACAAAATTGATCCCGAACAGTATTCAAAGATCATCAGCAGAATCAAAAGAAAATTTCAATAAGCTAGTGCAGTAATGATACAGGGTTTTGATGTAAATGGAAATTTACAGCTCATGAGAGGAAAATATATAGAAGGCTTTAGATTCAAGGTACACACTGAAAACAGTACATTTCACGGTAATACGGTTTATGCAATTTCTAAAAGATTCCCAATCGTATGATGAAATAATTAAAAAAACAGAAATCATTATTTCGGTTCTTTTGAGACTGCAGAATTAGCTTTTATATCATAATTGGTATCAAAGTAAAGAGACACTTCAGGTTCTTAAAACGGTAAAATTGCATTCAACGGATTGATGATAATAACTTTTGTATAAAAAACAAATAATCTGGAAGAGAGAGATTGTTATAATTTAAAATAGCTATCATAAGCAATCTCAAGAAATAATAATTTGTTTCTGCAGATATTTGCAATACTACCAGTTTCACTGTAAATACTAATTTCTTTTTTTAGATTTCCGGTTAATTATCCAGGCGACTGAACATATTACCGTCCCCGGAATGACTGCGTAAATCGGAAGCCAGACAAAAAGTAAACCACTGGTAGAAGATTTTGAAGCAAGATTATTAATATCAAAATGCCACATAATCTGTGCTGTTAGCGGAAATACCAGCAAGATTAATATGGAGAGAATATAGCATGTAAAAAGTGCTGTTTGTGAGGGCTTACTTTTATTAAAAACTTTCAGTTGAAAAAGGTAAAAAACAACCGTAGGAACTAATTGATATAAAGCAAAATAATTAAAACCCAAGATCAAAAAAGCCACAACGGCGCATAACAGACATATAAAAAATGCAGTTGTATTGTTCATCATCAAATATAAATAAATATTTTGATAAGCTGATCTTAAAACTTCCTGATAAAAAAAGCATCTACAGTTTAACGTTTAGGAACTGCATATTTCGCTATGTCCTGATTTTTCAGGAACTATTTAACTGAAAAATTAATACAAAACCGACGTCAAATAAAAATGTACCAAAAACCGAAGCAAAATAGTGTTGTTTCGGCGTAATTAATTATATTTTAGCAATAATTGATACAGGATTCTACAACTCTTACATTAAAGGTAAAAGTTTTTGTCTTGAAAACTGTTCGAAATCTATCGTAGTTGAAACTTCCGGCGTACGGGGTGTTGCATATGCACCATCCGGATCTCCCAAAGCTTTATACAGATCCACTAATTCCTGTTGTATTTTGCCTGTAATTCCCAACGTGCTGAGTTGACTTTTTAATTCATCAAAAGATTGCTGTACATACTCAATGGGTTTATTTGTCAAAGCTGTCAGCCGTGATGCCACTTCCTCCAAAGTAATATTTTCAGGACCCATCAGATTGAGCTTCCAATGTCCGGCCCAGGTTTCATCCAACAGGTAGCGGGCTGCGGCATCACCAATGTCATCCGTACTGATAAACGGAATATCGTGTCTACGGTCGAAAGGAAAGCTGAATTTCCCATTTTGGCTGATTTCCTGTGCCTGTTGTAAAAAATTTTCCATAAAGTAACCTGGCCGTAATGCCAATACGTTAGTATTAAGATTATCAAAAGCAATTTCCATGGAAGCACAATAGCTGACAGTTCCAAGGTTTGCGGCCGTTGAAGCTCCAAGGGATGAGATAAGAACAACTCTTTTGATTTTATTTTCATTCACGGCTGCAATAGAGGCATTTGTAACCTTCTGATACCATTCTTTTAAACTGGGAGCGCCGGGAACAGGTGGGACTAGCAGGAATAGTGCATCTGCATCTTTAGTTGCTTTAATCATCTGCTCATTATTGCTGATATCTGCAACTGTCGGCACTGCATTGATAATATTTAATTTGGTTAATCTTTCATGGTTTTGACCTAGCAAGACTGTTTCGGCTCCTTTCAGTGCAATTTGCTGCGCTACTCTCTGACCAATATTTCCTGTTGCGGCGGCAACTGCTATTTTCTTCATAAGACTACTTTAAGGGGTTGTCAATGATATAGTGAGCCTTTTCTTTTTCCATAAGTGACTGTAAAACGGGTAAGACATTCCAATATTCCTTATAGAAACTGAATTTTCCATTTTCTAATTTAAAATTCACGACGTAATTCTGCTTATACAGTGCGCCTGTTTCCGGGACTGTTGTCTCGCCTTGAAACTCACCCCAATACCAATCGGGTTCTGCTGACGCGCTTACTTTAATGCAGGTGAAAAGGATATCAGGCATACGTCCTAAAATAGTATTCAGGTGTTTACTGTAATCATTTCTTGTCATCTCATACGGAAGACCCAGAACCTTTGCATAGGGATACTCAACTGTTGATTCCGGAGTAAATAATTGTAACACGGTCTCTGTATCTTTATTAAATGCATTCAGCAAATTCTTCAAAATTTTATAACCTTCTGTTTTTTCCATTGTAATTATCTTTTATGAGTACCAAATTTATATTGATTTCTATATATTTGCAAGTAGGCACCCTAAAGTGCTGTAAGCACTTAAAAGTTAGAAATGGACTCAATGATTGATAAGCACATAGAACAGGGTAATAATTATTTTAAACTGCGGCAGGCATTGCTGTTAAAATCCAATCTGGATGAAAGTTGTATTCTTCATCAGTCTTTAACATTAATTGCCAATAAATGGACTTTACTTGTTTTAATGGCATTAATGCAGGGAACCAAACGTAATAGTGAACTGCAAAAGCAGATTAACGGAATATCACCCAAAATGCTTACCCAGACTCTTAAAACATTAGTTGGCTATGGAATGGTAACACGAAAAGCATTTCCGGAGGTGCCGCCAAGAGTTGAATATAAACTGACTGAATTTGGTAAAAGTACAGCAAATCCAATAATGGCCTTGCTTGAGTGGTCGGTATCCTGGGAGATTCAATTGACAAAGTTATATAAAGAAGCAACCCTTCCAAAAAAGTAGGTGCTTTGAAACTATAGTTTATAACTGCAGATGAATGGTTGATGCAATTTTCAATTTTTAACCCTTTTGTCTAAAAGTCAGTATATCCCAATTTGAAATCACCTTCTATATCAGACAGCAGCACTCCGCTGACAAATTTTATATTGCAATCTCAGCAGAAGACAAAGTCAGAAATATGAAAAGCGAAAGTTTTAAACTTAAAAAGTATGTAAATAATCTTGAATTTTAATCTGAAACTGAGATAGCATATAACTGAAATATATAAAAAAAAGTAAAAGGATACCACATCATCGTACTTTACTTCTAACCGATCAAAAATTTATTTTGAATGGTTTGTAATTTGATACCTTATTACAATTTTGAATTGTTGAATTATAAACGTGAGATATGCTGATAAACAGAAATTTTATACTGATTTATGATGCTGAATTATTAAGTATTTAAGTAAATGACTGAAAAGAAATTGAAAATCCGGCAGCAGGCCTTCGCATTAACGCTCTGTACTTTTGTATTCATAGCTGTATACAATTTTTCAACCTGGTATGCTTCTTCTCTGCACAGTGTACCGTCATTCACCTTTGACTTCGAAAAAAATATTCCATTTATGCCTTTGTCGATCATTCCTTATATGGCAAGCGGAGTATTTTTTTGTCTGGTGTTTTTTGTATGCAGAAATAGATACCAACTAAAAATATTGACATGGAGAATGCTTTTTGTAATTATTACAGCAGGAATATTTTTCATTACAGTTCCTTTGCAATATTCATTTACAAAACCGGAAGTTTCCAGCAGTATACTAAATTTGCCGTTTTATTTTTTGAAAGCAGTAGATTCTCCGTTCAACCAATCCCCCTCACTGCATATCACTTTTGCATTTATATTCTGGTCAGTATTCAGAGATCTTTCGAGATGGCGCATATTCTCAATGATCTGGCTGATTCTTATAGGGTGTTCAACATTAACTACGTATCAGCATCATTCTATAGATATTTTAAGCGGAGCCATTCTTGCACATATCAGTTTTATCATCATTCCTTATCGTAAAAATGATCCGGAATATCAGAATTTAAGGTTCGCAAATTACTGTTTTCTGGCAGGTTGGATTTTAATTTCATCTGCGCTACTGATTAATCAATACATCGGTATTGAGGGATTGTTACTTTTCTTACCTGCATTGGTAACTTTTGGTATCGGTTATCAGTATCAAAAAAATGGAAGTATATTCTCTCTGTGTGTTGTAACAGCAAAACAGAATATTCGCCAATCCACCAAAATTGATAACTAAACCTCAAAAATTAATATTAAATAAAACCATGAAGCACATCTCCTATATTATTTTCTTTTTTTTTGGCAATATTGTTTTGGGACAAACAGGACATTTTAATCACTATACCATACATGATCATAAACTGAAAACCATTCAGATTCATCTCGTAAGTTCTGACAGTACAGCTAAAAAGCCACTGTTAGTTTATCTGGATGGCTCCGGGAATTTCCCTATTTATTATAAAAAGAAGTCTGGAGCTTACTCTACTTCAATCCCGCTGGATATAAAGAAATATGCGGAATCTTTTCATATTCTGCTTATCAGCAAGCCGGGAATACCTTTTAAAGATTCCTTGCAGACCTCACCATCCGGAAGGCGTTTTTATCCCGAAAAGGAAGCTTATACAAATTTATACAGTTTGGATTGGAGAGTTGGCGCAACGGCAAAAGCAATCAACTTTATCACCAAAAGGATTTCTGTTGACAAAAGGAAAATTGTTGTAATGGGTTATTCGGAAGGCTCTCAGGTAGCACCACGTGTAGCGGTTATCAATAGGAAAGTAACCCATGTCGTTTCAATAGTAGGGAATGCGATGCCACAGTTCTATGATTTTTTAACCAACGTGAGGATGGATATCGAAAGAAATAAATTATCTTCTGCAGAAGGGCAGAAGGTTATTGACTCACTTTACACAGAGTTTGATAAGATACTTGCTGATCCTCTGTCCGTAAAGAAGAAATGGTATGGTGAAACATATCTAAAATGGAGCAGTTTTAATAAAACATCTCCTCTTGAAAATATGCTTAAATTAAATATTCCCATCCTTTATATTGCAGCAGGAAAAGACAGTAATCAACCTATATTTGGAATGGATTATGCCAAACTTGAATTTATACGGAGAAGAAAAAATAATCTTACCTATAAAGTTTATCCGGACAGTAATCACTATTTTCAGGATCAGCCTGCTGATGTTAAAAGTCCCAAAACTGACCGGATTGATGAAATTCATCAGTTTGCAATAGATTGGGTCAATGCAAATCCAAAGTAATTGATGCATGAGCTTACAATGTAGAAGAGGATTAAAGCAATTGAAAGTAATTGGATATCATCAAATCTATTAAATTTAATTTTTTATTCGCCGGCATTCTGCTTCTTTCGATTATGCGAGATCTGTACGATCTGCAGTAAAGGATTTTAGGAAATAGTGCCATAGTAGAGCAGAAGGATCATTTGCAATGGATGCCAAAATAATGACTGATGTCCTGTACAGAAAAATCAGATATCTAAATTTTACACATCAGCTCTTACATTTAAAATATGTAATTCATTAGTTTATTTAATAGCAGGACTGTAGAAGACAAAAAACAATATCTAAATAAGATTCAAAAACGGGAACCTTAAAAACGAAATAAGGATGCTGATTTGAGCAATGCATTTAAAACTTTACAGCATGATATGATCAGCAACTAAAAGATTTGTTGAAGGCCAAATGAAAAATAGCTCAGATAGGATAATGCTGATATTGGCATGGATACTTTGGTTATCGGAAAACTTCGCATAAACCTGTTCAGCAGATTAACTTGGTATGCAGGTTCAGTGATAAAGACTTCCCTAATTCGAACGTTCTGTAAAGTATTGCAGATGTAATGATCGTGAGAGATACATTAAGAGTTGTTACCGGGAACCAAACCGGTTTTAGAAACATATGATCAATACTTGGGATGAAGCCTAGTCAAATTAAGATAAAAGACAATATATATTATTTTTCGAATTGCATCCAGTTATTGAAAAAACAGCAGGTTTTGTAAAAGTTGGTTCGAAATTCTAAATGAATTATCGATGACTTAAAAATCTTTTAAATATAGGAAAGTAGAATTTTTCTCTCAAATACTTTTTCAATAAACCAGTAAATTTAAATGTTCTCAAAAAACAGTAGGTGACTGATAAAACAGCAAAATTTGTTGTTAGAGTACTGTTAGATAAATACAATAAAATTAAGTTGAATAATTACATACCTAAAATGATTAAAATATATTTTATATAAAATTAATGCATTGTAAGTCAATGAATTAAGTATTAATGTCTAATTATCACTAAAAAAATAGTTGTCAGATTCAATTTAATTTCTACATTTGTATAACTAATTTATTAGTGATATGGTAATTCTTTACCAACGAACATAACAGAACAATATGAAGATTCAAAACTTAACAAAGGCAGAGGAACAGGTAATGCAGTATGTATGGAAAATTGAAAAAGGTTTTCTGAAGGATGTCCTTGACCTTTTTCCTGAACCGAAACCACACACCAATACGGTGTCTACCATTTTAAAAGTTCTGAAAGATAAAGAGTTTGTTGACTATCATGTATATGGAAGACAGCACGAATATTTTCCGTTGGTTTCCAAAGAACAGTATTCGGGGAAGACAATGAAAAGTCTGGTAAAAAATTATTTCAAAGGATCCTATAAAAGTGCCGTTTCATTTTTAGTTGAAAAAAATGAAATGAGCGTTGAAGATCTGGAAATGTTATTGAACGAACTCAAAAAGAAAGACTGATATGGAAGCGCTGATTTTATATTTCGGAAAAGTCATCATCTGCTCAGGTGTAATGTTTTTGTACTATCAGTTGTCTTTAAAAGACAGGACATTCCATCACTACAACAGGTTTTATCTTTTGATGGCAATGGTGATCTCGTTATTGCTTCCTCTTTTAAAAATAGAAGATTTTACCATTGAGGTCAGCAATAATGTTTATGTACTACTCAGTAAATTACAGAATTTAAATTCAGATAAAACAGCAGAATATGATAACTTTTATTTTAGAATTATTTTTTCAGCTCTGGGATTGGTGTCTTTCTATTTTTTAGGAAAACTGACCTACGGAATCTTTAAAATCAGACAGTTCAAAAATCAGTTTCAAAAAGAGACTTATGAAGGTGTGAATTTTTATCAGACTAACCTTTCAGAAGCTCCTTTTTCCTATTTCAAAAATCTTTTCTGGAAGAATACGATTATTATCAATTCTGATATCGGTAAACAGATTTTAAAGCATGAAATGGTTCATATCGAACAGAAGCACTCTTATGATAAAATTTTTATCGAAATAATCACCGCTGTTTTCTGGTTCAATCCATTCTTTCATATCATTAAAAAAGAAATAAGCTTAATTCACGAATACCTGGCTGATAAAAAAGCCGTAAAACAATCGGACACCAAAGCATTTGCGCAGATGCTGTTAGCCAGTCACTTTTCCGGAAATGAGTTACCGGCGACCAGTCCGTTTCTAAGTTCAAACCTGAAAAAAAGACTCAAAATGTTACAAAAACCACAAACCAAATTCGGATATGCGCGCAGGATTTTCGCATTACCTGTCTTATTTACTGTTGCGTTCGCTTACATGGTCAATGCAAAAAACAGAGAAATTACTGAAACCAATATTGAAATAGAAAAAGCTGTTTATGATATTAAAAAAGATACCGTAACCCCTCAAAATAATATTGATCAGATCATAGAAAGACAGCAGTCCAAAATTTCAAAAGCAAATGAAGAGCTCAAAATCCAGTCTGAAAAGCTGAAGACACTCAGCGAAAAATCAAAAGAAAAAGCTGAAGAACTTAAGAAAATTGCTAAAGAACAGGGAGATAAAAGCTATGAATTTGAACTCAAAGCGCAAGAATTGAAGCAGCTGTCCGGTGAAATGGATAAAGTGATCAATAAGGATCTTGTCTACAATTTAGATATGGAAAGTGTTGAAAAAATTCAAAACAGAATTTCAATGCACCACCCAAAATTAAAACTGGAAAATATTCAACTTAAAAGAGTTTTTGCTGATGGTGATAATTACAGAATTAAGATGAACGGAAAAGAGCTTAGTCTTAACGAAGTATTTGATACCAGGGAATTCAAAGAGAATTCGGGAATGACAGACGTGAAGATCAAAGCATTGAAAGAAAAACTCAAAACAGGTGAAGGTATAGTAACTACTTTTAACACTAAAGATGTATCTGTAAACAGCGATTTTCCAAAATTGAAATTAAATTCTTATTTGAATGACACTTCTAAACTTTCGAAAAAAGAAATTCGGAGACTTGAGAAATTGTCCAGAGAAAAAGCTGAGCTCACAAAAAAACAGGCTGAAATAGCCAGGAAAAAAGCAGAGATCACCAAAGAACAGATAAAAATGCAGGGAAATCCGTGGATTATTTCTGTAAATGCGCATGCCAGGCCCGACGTTACCTATACAGGCGTATCAACCTTTATTGACTCTGATAAACTTAATGATAAAGCAGTTATTATTGCGAGGTCAGGTAAGGCAGATCGTTTAAAAAATCTTGAAAAGTACACCTCTGAAGATAATATACGAATTTTTATCAATGGAAAATCAGCTACCAAAAATGAGATGGATCAACTTAAATCCAGTAATATCTCATCCATCAATGTCAATAAGTCAAATACGGACGGAAAGAACTCCGGTGAAATTTATATAAAAACGAAAGAATAAGTAATAAGCACTTAGGTCTGTTCTTTAAAGATCATGCTTAACGGAAACTTTACGCAGCTGCCTGATTATTGAGCATACGGTAAGATGTTCAGTCTTTAAAAAGATTGCTGACGAAAATCAATAGCAGAAGAAAAGATGTCATAAGAAGAATATCCGCAAGTTTTTTATACTGCAGAATAAAAACAATAACAATATATTTTATGAAATTATTTACCACCTTAGGTTTGTTGATGCTTGGGATATTAGCCAGTGCACAGAACCAGCGTTTTACGTATGACTATCAATTCATCCCTGATTCCACTAATGTTTCAGAGGTTAAAAATGAAATAATGAATCTTGATGTGTCAAAATCAGGATCTAAATTTTACAGTTATACGGTTTATCATTCAGACTCTCTGATGAAGGTTGATCTTAACAGGCAATTGGCCTCAACAGGATCAATTAATGTCAAATCTGATAACTATAAAGGTCTGGTAAGATACACTGTTTCAAAAAAGTATCCTAAATATGAAGTTTCTTTCCATAACAGGATTCTGCGGGATCAGTATAATGTTTCTGAAGAGAGACCCATTGTGTGGAAAATAACTTCTGAGAAACTGAAAATCGGGGATTGGTCGACTCAAAAAGCAGAGACTGATTTTGCCGGAAGACATTGGTATGCCTGGTTCACAACTGATATTCCAATTCAGGACGGACCTTACAAATTCCACGGTCTTCCCGGGCTTATCGTAAAGCTTGAAGATAAGACCCAATCTCACCGCTTTACTTTACAGGCTGTCAAAAATATAAGTTCGATTCCCGAAGATGTTTTTGGGGCTAATGAAATAGCAGTGAATTCAAAACAGTACAGTAAACTTTTAAAGGACTATGAAAATGATCCTACAAAAGGGCTTAAGCAAATGCAGATGGGAGGAGCCATCATGATTATGAAAGATGGACAAAGCTCCAATATGAAAAACCAGGAAGAACAGATGAAAGCAAAGATGAAAAAAGACAATAATAAAATCGAACTCAATAAAATGTAAATAAGATGGGAAAAATATTTGCTTCATTGCTGCTTCTGACAGGCCTCAGTGTTTTTGCACAAAACCGTTTTTTCTACGAATATAAATTTATTCCGGATTCTACAGATAAAACTAAGATAATTACTGAAATGATGCTTCTGGATATTGATAAGAATGGATCAAGCTATTATAGCCATGATAAATTTGTCGCAGATTCCACAGCGAAGGCTGATCTTGAAAAACAACTGAAATTAAGCCCAAACAATATAAATATCTCCAGAACTGATAAGCCGGGGCAGGTTCAGTATAAAGTGACCAAGTACTATCCTGATTTTAGAACCTATCTTTACACCAAAGTTTCTTCAGACAGTTATAAAATTGAGGAAGATCAAAAACCAGAGTGGAAAATACTGCCGGATAAACAGAATGTGGGTGAATATAATGCTCAGAGAGCAACAGCAAATTTTGGAGGGCGACAATGGATTGCGTGGTTTACGACAGAACTTCCTTTTCAGGACGGACCTTATAAATTTTATGGACTTCCAGGCCTGATAGTGAAAATTGAAGACCAGACAGGTTCACATTCAATGACGCTGGTAGGAAACAAAACCATCCAGATGTCTACTGATAAAGGTCCGGAACTTCCGCCTGAAATTCAGATCTATGGTATGGGCGGAAAAGATATTGAGGTAACTGAAAACCAATTTAAAAAAGTCTGGAAATCACATCTCAATGATCCTACGAAAAATATGCGGGAAATGATGATGAAAAATACGGAGAGCAACAAAGTGGTTTTTAAAACAAAATCTTCAGATGGAAAGGAAATCTCGGATCCGAACCAGGTATTCAGAGAAATGGAGAAAAGAGCAAAAGAAGGTTTTAAAAAGAATAACAATCCTATCGAACCTGATCTTTATCAATAATGTTCAGGGATACTGATGTAAAATAAAAATGCGGAGAAAATTTCTCCGCATTTTTATTTTTATTTTTTTCCGGTCAGCCACTGGTTTTGAAGTTTCAGTTCAGCCGGCGTCGGGTTAGCTTTGAACTGCAGTGTTTCAAGAGTCATGGTGTCCAGAACTGCTTTTCCTTTTAAATCAATTTTATCCGTTTTATCACCATTTTTTCTGAGGATTGTTACCGTTACATCCTGTCCGTTTTTGATGGTTTTGGAATAGTTGATAAATTCCTGTACATTCTGAATGTTGATTGTCTTTCCATCCAGAGCAACAATTTCGTCGGTGATTTTAAATCCTATACTTTTTGCAAACGGAGACAAAGCAGAACTTTCATCAAACACAAAAGTATTGTTTTTATCGTTATAACCGGTTTGGTTCGGATCTTTTACAAACCAGAAAATTGGAGGAGTTTCCTGTTTGCTGATCTCTACACCAACCATTTGAAGGTATTCGGCATAAGGCGTCGGAGCATTTCCTGCAATATATTTGTTATAAAAATCCTTAACCTGCGGATAACCTGTCACAGTTACCAGTTCGTCAATAAGCTTGTCATCTTTGAAAGGTTTGTTTTCGCCGAATCTCTGAGACAGTTTACTGATCATATCACGGTAACCCATCTCACCATTCGAAAGTTTTCTCAGTTCAATATCCAGGCACATGGTTAAAAGTGTCCCTTTTTCATAGACATTTCTGTACTGGTCTTTATATTGATCCTGTAAAATATTCTTACTCATGACCGTAAACGGCATCGTGTCATCGTAGCTTTTTGAGTTTTTAATTTTGTCACTCATTCGCTGAAGGAATTCATCTTTAGTGATCAGACCTTCCTGAATCTGAAACAGATTGGCAAAATATTCAGTTCCACCCTCATACATCCAAAGGTGCTGGGACATTTTCGGATCAGCATAATTGAAATAATGAATTTCTTCCGAATGCGTCTTAAGCGGATTTACGGTATGGAAAAATTCGTGTGAAACTACATCTACAATAGATTTGTCTATGGCTTCTTTAGGCATCATTTCGTGAAGCACAACACTGGTTGATTCGTGATGTTCAAGCGCGCCGAACCCTTTGATCTGAGGGCCTTCCGTTCCTGCCAGATACAGCATGATTGCGTATTTTTTATTGGTATTCATGTCACCCAGGAATTTCTTTTGGGCAACAACCATTTTCTCCAGATTATCTTTAAAATCAGCGGCCTTATATTTTCCTGTGGGAGAATAGACTCCTAAAACCAGATCCATTCCACCTGCATTGAATGTAATATAATCAGGTTTTGAATACATTAATGGGGAATCTGTAAGTTTAGCATAATTGGCAAGAGTGAAAGTGTCCGTTGATTCAGATTTATCCTGATCTACCAATGCTGTGGTTCCGTAAAATTCATCAGGTTTCTGAATAACCAACTGATAGGGTACATCCTGCATGTTATCGATGTATCCTACAAATCCATGGGTATTGATAAGATATACTTTTCCCTGCTCAATATCAGTTCCTGACGGAGAAAATACGGCTTTGTGTTTTTCGGTATTATTTTCTTCATCAAAACTGTCATTCACCAGATAGGTGATTTTATTTAAAGCCTGGGCATTTTTCAGAGAATACGTATTGTCATTGACTTTCGTGTATTTAAGTTCGTTACCTTTTTTGTCCAAAAATTTTATACCTTCTATGAATCTTCCGTAATCATCTACAGAATACGTTCCGGGTACTGTTTTTGGGAAATGAAATTTTACATCTCCTGATTTCATTTTTGGAAATCCCATTGTTACCGCAACTTTATCGTCTTTTACGTTCACAAGATCAATGTTGGTTTTGATCGATTGTGCGTTGGTCAATGCTGCGGCAAGAATTCCTAAGCTTACTGCTAATTTTTTCATAGGTTTACTGTATTGATAAGTAGTTGATGTAAATTCGATTTTGTTACAGAGATTCCAGATGATTATCAATAAAGTTTTGTTAAAAATTGATGCATTTTTTTACTATAATAATCTATCTGAAAAGCAGTTTGATAAAGTTTGCAATATTCTTTTCTCTCTTAAATCATCTCTTAATCGGTATCTATAACTTTTATTATACTTTCCTGTATCTGATGTAATAGTTTTTATTAAACTCTACAGGGTTTGAATTATTAAGCGTAGCTTTCTGCCATGCTGCAGTAGGAGCTATGATCCGGTCTCCAAATCTTAAAGGAAGATTGAAGTTTTCAACAACATCGGTAAATCGGTATTTCAATTCAGTTCCATTTTGTGAATATTCCAGAACGGGCACTTTCGTGGTTCTCAGATATTGATTGAAAATAGTAGAGAAATCAATACCTGCTTTTTCTGAAATATACTTTTCAACCTGTTCAGTCGTTACCGTCTGATGATAAAACTCTTTGTTTAAACCTCTTAAAATCTGCCTGAATTTTTCATCATTATTGATTACCTGTCTCATAGTGTGAAGCATGCTTGCACCTTTTGGATACATATCACCGCTGCCTTCGTTTCTTACCCCATATTTTCCGATAATGGGAATGTCGTTGGCAATATTATTCTGAATTCCCTGTGCATAGATTTCAGCAGATTTTTTATCCATATAATTTTCGGTAAAAAGTACTTCAGAATACATAGTGAAACTTTCGTGAATCCACATGTCAGCCTGATCTTTTGCCGTTATATTGTTGGCAAACCACTCATGACCACTCTCGTGAATGATGATATAATCCCAGTTTAGGCCTATTCCAGTTCCTGAAAGATCAGTTCCCAGATATCCGTTTTTATATTGATTTCCATAGGCAATATTGCTCTGATGCTCCATTCCCAAATAAGGAGAATCTACTATTTTATACGAATCTTCATAAAAAGGATAAGGACCAAACCAATATTCAAAAGCTTTTAACATAGGTTTTACCTGTTGGAACTGTTTTTTTGCTTTGGTTAAATTATAATCAATTACCCAGTAATCAAGGTCCAGTCTTCCTTTTTCACCATCGTAAGAATCCTTGAAATTTACATATTTTCCAATATTCGGAATAATTGAGTAGGCATTGATCGGATTTTTAATTTCCCAGGTAAAAATATTTTTACCGTTTTCTGTTTTTTTATCTATAAGTCTGCCATTGCCTACCCCTACCAGATCCGGGGGAGTAATAATCTTCATGGTGATTCCGTTCTCAGGCTCGTCACTCCATATATCTTTTAAAGGAAGCCATACAGAGGCGCCAATCCCTTCGTCTGCAACACTCATCCAGGGATTTCCCTTATCATCTTTTGTAAATACCCAGCCGCCATCCCATGGTGCTTTCTTTGCAATAACAGGATTTCCGGAAAAGGTAATATCAATGGTATATTTTTCTCCTTTCTTAAATTTCTTGTCAGACGAAATAAATATAAAATTACCGTCTCTTTTAAAATTATTTTTTATTGGGAAACTGCAGTCAATTTTATCAGCCTGCATCGGCTTTTGAAGGTCGATCTGGAACACAGGATCTGTTACATCTTTCAGTATTTCAAAGCTGATTTTATTGTTTCCCTGAATGCTTTTCTTTTCAAAATTGGGCTCTATAGACAAATCATACTTTCTGACATCCCAGAAATTCCGGAATTCTGTATTTGAACCACTGAGGGTATCCTGTTTAGTGAATTTTTTATTGTGTTCAAAAAACTGTCCGAAAGCCAATCCGGAAGCAAATAAAATCGAGTACGAAAGTTTATTCATGAAATTTGAAATTTGATGTCCCCAAAAATAGAAAATTTAAAATCAATCAAATAAAAAACTGTACAAAAATATAATATTAGAAATTAAAAGGCGGGGGAATCAAAGATGCCCCCGCCTTTTATGGTATATAATTTTATTTCAATTAATCTCGGATAAAACTTATTGTTTTACCATTGGCAATCTGGACTCTCTCTTCTGTACTTTTCTGTAGGTGAAAGCACACATAAGAATGCTGAATTCATACAGGAATAAGAGCGGCAGGGCAGCCATCATCATACTTAACACATCTGCCGGAGTGATTATTGCTGCTACCACCATAATTAAAACAATGGCATGTCTGCGGTATTTTTTCATGAAAGAAGGATTCAGTATACCGATTGTCGTTAAAAAATAAATTAAAACGGGGAAAAGAAATACAACTCCCATTCCCATAACAACCTGTAAAAATAATGTGGTGTAGTCACTTAAATCATAAAGTGGTATGATAATGTCGGAGATTTTAAAGATAACTCCAAAATTCACAGCGAAAGGTAATATCAGAAAGTAACCGCATAAAACCCCCATCATGAAAAGGATCCATACAGAATTGATAATGAATATAGAGTTTTTTCTTTCATTGGGATGTAAAGCCGGACCGATAAACCTCCACAGTTCCCAGACAATATAAGGAAAACCGATTACCAGACCTCCAAAAATGGATACTGCCATCATGACATTGAACTGCTGATACAATCTCTGTACACGTACAGGAAATTCTGCAGGTAATGTAATGCTGTCTTCCCCTAAAACCATTCTCGAAAAATGGTTGACCACTTTAAAAGTAGGGAAATCATTTCTGGTGGGACCGAAAAAGATATGGTCCATAATCCAGTTGATATTAAATCCGACAACGAAAGCAGCAATAATAACAGCAATAATTGAGCGGATTAAATGGCCTCTTAATTCTCCTATATGCCCGAAAAAGGACATGTCTTTACCTTCACTCACAGAATTTTTTTTAATGTTTTCAAATGTAAGAAAAAAAGCGGGGAGTTGGAAGTGCGAAACCGAAGTTTAGAATCAAATTTAAAGTTTAAAAAAATCATAGTTTATCTATTACGACAGCGGAATTTTATAATTTATAATTGACTTTTGTTTCCAGCTTCTGATTTTTCTGTTAATTAATACCTTCGTCCAATAATTTATGAATATCAATAATACCAAAATATTCTCCATTATCTGTGACGATCAGCTGGCCGATATTATTGTCTTTCAAAATTTTCATTGCTTCTTTTGCCAGAGCTCCTTTTTCGACTGTTTTGGGGTTTCCTGACATAATATCTTTTGCTGCAACTACAGAAATATCATCAGCATTGAGCAGCATTCTTCTCAGATCACCGTCAGTAATCACTCCGATAATCTGTTCTTTATTTGTCACAACAGTAATTCCATGACTGGATCCGCTGATAGAAATGATCACATCTCTGATGGATGCATTTTCTGATACCTGAGGCTTTTTGGATGAAACAAACTGCTCAACCCGTGCAGTCAGATTTTTACCTAAACTTCCACCGGGATGAAATTTAGCGAAATCATTTTCCTTAAAATCATTCAGTTCCATCAAACAGATTGCCAGTGCATCACCCAATGCCATCTGCAGGGTGGTGGAACTCGTTGGAGCCAGTTTATTCGGACAGGCTTCCAAATCAACATGAGTGTCTAAAATTATATCAGAGTATTCTGCAAGCTTGCTTTTTCTGTTACCGGTCATGCCGATCAGAGCAGAAGAGTAATCTTTAAGATACGTAACAAGATTGATGATTTCAGGAGAATTTCCGGAGTTGGAGATGCATAATACTACGTCCTGTTTCTGAATAACACCAAGGTCACCGTGAATAGCTTCGGAAGCATGCAGAAACTGAGAAGGTGTACCGGTCGAATTCAGAGTGGCAACGATTTTATTTCCTACATGGGCAGATTTTCCGATTCCCACCACTATTAATTTCCCTTTTGCTGAATGGATAATTTCTATTGCCCTGACAAACTCGTGATCTATTCTGGCTTTTAATTTTTCCAATTCAGTAATTTCAATAGCTAACGTGCTTCTGGCGATTGAAATAATGTTTGATGTGTCCATTTTTCCGGTATGATTTCTTTCAAAAATATTCCAAAGGGAAACCGCATTATTTAAGAATCTTTAACGCAGGTTTTATTTTTTATAAATCTGTTTACTTTTATTTTCAGTAAAAAAGTTATAACTTTGGATTAGATGCAAATTTAGCAATACAAAATTAGATGAGCGCAAAAAAAGCCAATTTATCAGGCGAGCTAAAGAAATACTTCGGATTTTCTACTTTCAAAGGTCAGCAGGAACTTATTATAGAAGAACTGTTACAGGGAAAAGATATTTTTGTCCTGATGCCTACCGGAGGTGGTAAATCACTGTGTTACCAGCTTCCTGCCCTTATTTCAGAAGGAACTGCTATTGTGGTTTCCCCATTGATTGCTTTAATGAAAAATCAGGTGGATGCCGTCAACGGTCTTTCATCTGAAAATGGAGTAGCCCATGTTCTTAATTCATCCCTCAACAAAACTCAGACCAAACAGGTTTTTGATGATATAAAAAGCGGAAAAACAAAACTTTTATATGTTGCACCCGAATCACTGATCAAAGAAGATTATCTTGAATTCTTCAAAGAGGTGAAAATCTCATTCGTTGCCATTGATGAAGCTCACTGTATTTCAGAGTGGGGACATGATTTCAGACCTGAATACAGAAATCTCAAATTCATCATCGACAAAATAGCGGATGTTCCGGTAATCGCTCTTACGGCAACGGCAACCCCAAAGGTGCAGGATGATATTCAGAAAACCCTGGGTATGACCAATGCTTTGGTCTTTAAAGAAAGTTTTAACCGTCCCAACCTGTATTATGAGGTACGCCCTAAAGTGAATGTTGATAAAGAAATTGTAAAATTTATTAACAAACACAAAGGGAAATCCGGCATCGTATACTGCCTGAGCCGTAGAAAGGTTGAAGAATTTTCTCAGCTTCTGCAGGTGAACGGTGTAAATGCGCTTCCTTACCACGCAGGTCTTGATCAGAAAGTGAGGGTTACCAATCAGGATAAGTTTCTGATGGAGGAAGCTGATGTCATTGTTGCGACAATTGCATTTGGTATGGGAATCGATAAACCCGATGTCCGTTTTGTAATTCATTATGATTTCCCGAAATCCTTAGAGAGCTACTATCAGGAAACCGGGCGGGCAGGACGAGATGGAGGAGAAGGGCATTGCCTGGCATTTTATGACCCCAAAGACATTGAGAAATTAGAGAAGTTTTTAGCTCAGAAACCGGTATCGGAAAGAGAAATAGGTTTGCAGCTTCTTAACGAAGTGGTTGGTTATGCCGAAACCTCAATGAGCCGGAGACAATACATCCTTTATTATTTTGGTGAAACTTTTGATCCTGTAACCGGTAACGGAGCTGCGATGTGTGATAATGCATCCAATCCTCCAAAACTGAAAGATGCCACAAAAGACCTGGAAAAAGTGTTGGAATTAATTAATACCACTAAAGAAAAATTCAAATCCAAAGACCTCATTTCGGTAATTGCCGGAAAAGAAAATGCAGTTACCAAATCTTATAAAATGGAACAGACTTCATTTTTCGGTTTTGGAAAGCATGAGACAGACAATTACTGGAAAACTATTTTGAGACAGGCTACAGTACAGAATTTTTTACAGAAAGATATTGAAACATACGGTGTTCTGAAAATTTCTTCCAAAGGGCATCAGGTGATCGATGGAAATTTTAAAGAATCGTTCCTTATTGCTGAAGACCGTGAATTTGATCTTTCACAAACCAAAGCAGACAGTGATCAGGTACAGATGCAGGCAAGCGGAAGCCTTGACCAGAATCTTTTTGTACAGCTGAAAGAACTCAGAAAGAAAACAGCCAAAAAATATGGGATTCCGCCCTATACTGTTTTCATGGATCCAAGTCTGGAAGATATGACCGTTCAATATCCGATCACCGTTGAAGAAATCGCAAAAATTTACGGAGTAGGAGAAGGAAAGGCGAAAAAATACGGTAAAGAATTTGCTGATTTTATCTCAAAATACGTTGATGATCATCAGATAGAACGTACCCAGGATATGGTGCTGAAAAACGTGGCAAACAAATCCAGCCACAAAGTATTTATCATCCAGAATACTGATAAAAAAATTGACCTTGAAGATATTGCCAGAGCCAAAAATCTGTCAATGAACGATCTGCTGAAAGAGATGGAACGGATTGTTTATCAGGGTACCAAACTGAATATCAATTATTACATTGAAGAAAACTTTGATGAAGATATTGTAGATGATTTCATGGAATTTATGAATGAGTCTGAAAGTGACAGCATGAAGGTTCTTCTGGACGAATTCGGAGATGAGCTTTCTGATGAAGAAGTGAGAATGCTGAGAATTAAATTTATCAGCGATGTTGCCAATTAATTTTAAAGAAAACTGAAATGGAAAATCCAATTGCAGAAGCTAAAAGAGAACTGATCGAATGGATTCAGGGTATTAATAACTTTGAAGAAATTCAGGAATTACTTGATTTTAAAAACAGTCAAAATGTAGTGGTTGCTGAAAGTTATCCGGAATATGCAGTGAAAAATGATTTTGATGAAAGATTTTCCAAAGGATTAACTTTAGCAGAATCAAGAAGAAGAACAAGGGAGTTCATTGAAAATTTGCCTTGGGAAAAATGATTATTTACTCACAGAAATTTCATCAATCCATAGAAGAATTGGTTGAGATTTTATTTGTTAAACAATATTTTAGTTTTATAGATGACTGTCAAGTCTATGTAAGTAAAATCTATGATTTCATAGATGATAATATATCTAAACCTATTAATAGAGATACACCTATTCCTCTAAGAATGTTTGGTGAAAAATACATCAGATATAAAGCAAATAATCAAACTTCCTGGTATATATTTTTTGATCAAAAGGGAGATCATATTATAATCAATCATATTACAAATAACCATTCACCTGATTTCACTGAACTTATGTAGATCATTAATGTAAACAAAAATAATGTTGATGCTGAAATGCAGGGAAGGAAAAGTCCCGTGATGAAAAAAATTGTTTTAAGTGTAATTTTAGAATGAAAAAGAAAATTTCTGTCATATTTATTCTGCCGGATCTTGAAACCGGAGGTGCAGAAAGAATTGTTACCACCATTGCAAACCATCTGTCACGTGATCGGTTTGAACCAAAAATATTGCTTTTGCGTAAACAGGGTGGTTATCTTGATTTTCTTAAAAAAGATGTTGAGATAATCGATATAGATACAGAAAGAATCAGACATTCATTGAAACCTATTCTAAAAGAAATTTACCGCAGAAAACCTGATATTGTATTTTCAGGATTTGGTGAAGTAAATGCGTATCTTTCTCTGTTCATTAAACTTTTTCCTAAGGTTAAATTTATTGCAAGAGAAACCAACGTAGTCTCTCAGCATGTAACGAAAAAAGAAATCAGATTTTTCTATAATTTTTATAATAACTACCAGCAGATTATTGCTCAAAGCGATGATATGATGAATGATCTTGTCACCAATTTTAAAATAAACCGGTCAAAAATCATCAAAATCAACAATCCTGTGGATTTTGATTTTATCGAAGAAAAGCTGACGTCTTCAAAAAAGCCTGAAAGCTTTAAGTACAATTATAAAAATGTTGTTGCAATCGGTAATCTGTCTGCAAGGAAAGGCTTTGATAATCTGCTGAAGGTATTTTCAAGATTAAAAAATGAAAAAATAATCTTGCATATTTTGGGAGACGGTAAAGATCGGGATCTTCTTCATCAGATGAAAGATTTTTTGGGTTTAAAGAACGTTGTTTTTCATGGAAGACAGGAAAATCCTTATGGGTTTTTAAAGTATGCCGATTTATTTGTTTTATCATCCAGGTATGAAGGCTTTCCCAATGTTTTACTGGAAGCAGGAGCATGTGGTACTTATTCTTTAGCGAATAACTGCCCCGGGGGTATCAATGAAATCATTCAGAATGAAATTAACGGAGAAATAGGAAATATTGACGATCATGAAGATTTTTCACAAAAAATTATAGATATACTGCAACAGAATTTTGATAAGGACTGGATCAGGAATTCAATCAAAGCAAGATTTTCAAAAGAAATTATCTTAGGCAGGTACGAAAAGGTTTTGATTGATCTGATGAAACCGTAATCATCATTTACTTTTTTAAGCTTAGGTCACAAAAGAATATCTAAAATCTTATTTACTTACATTTGATCTCTAAAATCAATATCCCTTTCATGAAAAAAATCCCTAGATTAGGATGTGGCTGCGAAAAGGCAGCTCAAAGTCCGTCAGACTACAGAACTTCAACAATCGGTACAGATTCCACCTATAACAGAAATGCTGATGTGAGTATTGTTCAATGTAAACTGTGTCAGAGAATCTGGATTTTGTATACATTGGAATCTGAAGATTTCCCTCAATCCGGCAGATGGTTCAAAGGAATTGTATCTAAAAAAGATTTATCTACCATTACCCCTGAAAATGCCATAGAATATCTGGAAAATCTTGACTGGTATATTTACGGAGGCTCTTATTTTGAAAATACCGAATCGTTTGGGCAGGGAAAAGCACTTGCTGATTTCTGATATGTTTGATTTTTGGTGGGAAAGACTTGACAAATCTCACTTTGGCACTTGGTAATTATTCAGTAAATTTGTAAGGATCAAAGATTAGTTAATAATAAATTATAATATACAATGAGTCAATTTGATGTTACCGTAATAGGTTCCGGTCCCGGAGGTTATGTAGCTGCAATACGCGCTGCGCAATTAGGTTTCAAAACAGCAATTATTGAAAAATATTCAACTTTAGGCGGAACTTGTCTTAACGTTGGATGTATTCCCTCAAAAGCGCTTTTAGACAGCTCTGAGCATTTCGAAAACGCAAAACATAATTTTGAAAATCACGGAATTATAATTAATGAGCCCACAGCGGATATCGCAAGAATGATTGCGAGAAAAAATGAAGTGGTAGACCAGACTACAAAAGGAATCAACTTTTTGATGGATAAAAACAAGATCACTGTTTTTGAAGGTCTTGGAAGCTTTGAATCTGCAACTCAGATTAAAGTGACAAAAAATGACGGTTCTGCTGAAACGATTGAATCTAAATACGCAATCATTGCAACAGGTTCTAAACCTTCATCACTGCCTTTCATTACTTTAGATAAAGAAAGAGTGATCACTTCTACCGAAGCTTTGAACTTAAAAGAAATTCCTAAGCATCTGGTAGTGATCGGTGGTGGAGTGATCGGTCTTGAATTAGGTTCTGTTTACTTAAGATTAGGAGCTCAGGTTACAGTGGTTGAATTTATGGACAAAATCATTCCTACGATGGATGGTGCTCTGAGCAAGGAATTGACTAAAGTTCTTAAAAAGCAGGGGATGAAATTCATGCTTTCTACAGCGGTTTCAGCAGTTGAAAGAAATGGAGATACTGTAAAAATTACAGCCAAAGATAAAAAAGGGGAAGAAGTAACTGTCGAAGGAGATTACTGTCTTGTTTCTGTAGGAAGAAGACCTTATACTGACGGTCTTGGACTTGAAAAAGCAGGTGTTGAACTGGACGAAAGAGGAAGAGTAAAAACAAATGACCATTTACAGACCAATGTTGCTAATATCTATGCAATCGGTGATGTAATCAAAGGAGCAATGTTAGCTCATAAAGCTGAAGAGGAAGGAGTTTTTGTTGCCGAAACATTAGCAGGGCAAAAACCTCACATTAACTATAACCTGATTCCCGGTGTTGTATATACATGGCCTGAAGTTGCCGGAGTGGGTAAAACTGAAGAGCAGTTAAAAGAAGAGGGGGTTGCTTATAAGATCGGAACGTTCCCAATGAGAGCATTAGGAAGAAGCCGTGCAAGTGGTGATATCGACGGTTTGGTTAAAATTATCGCTGATGAAAAAACTGATGAGGTTCTTGGTTTCCATATGATCGGAGCAAGAGCTGCCGATTTGGTTGCCGAAGGAGTAATCGCAATGGAATTCCGTGCAAGTGCTGAAGATATTGCAAGAAGTTCTCACGCTCACCCTACATATGCTGAAGCTGTGAAAGAAGCTGCTTTAGATGCGACAGGAAAAAGAGCACTGCATATGTAAGATTTTATATCGAAAAATCTATATATAATTAAGAGAGGCTTCTGTCTCTCTTTTTTTTGTATCTTATTTTAAAATTTTCGATGAAAAAATTGATTCCATTTTTTATAATTTTTTTTTCAGGAATAATAATTCCGGGACAGAATATTACGCCAATTAAGAAGACTGTTCAAAACATCAATCAAACTAAAGGTTTTAAAATTAAAACAGTTCCTTATTCGTATTTTATGGATAAATCTGAAGTAACGGATAACGGAATTGAATTAAAAGGATATTACAAAAACGGAGCTCTCAGAAAAATGGAACATTTCATAGGTTTGTCAGCGTGGAACATGATAACAGAATATTTCTTTTCTGAACATGTAAAGCTTGTTTTTGTTCATTCAAAAAATATCAGACCGTTGATGAGAATTGTTCTCTTAAAAAACCTCAACTGCTTTCTGAATTGAGATGTTATTATGAAAACAGCAGGTTGATAAAAACAGTTGGGACATTAAATGATGATGAAAAAAAGATTTTATAAAAGAATCTCAAAATTTCGTGGTTTGCTTTGAAAACTTATCATCATTAAATTTAAAATCAGTTTTAACATAAAAACGCAACAGCTCGAAAATCTCCGACTCCGAAAACCCTTCTATGCTCCAACTTATTTCCGTACCTTTGCAGACTAAATGATCATCAATGCAAATCGGAAAAACCCAGACTTTAAAAATTTCAGAAAAAAATAATTCAGGATGGATGCTGGAAGCCGAATCCGGTGAAACTGCTTTTATGTCTAAAGTTTTCATTCGTGACGAGAAAGAAATTGGTGATGAAATAGAGGTCTTTGTTTATCAGGATGATCACAAGCTCAAAGCAACCACAGAAACTCCCCTTGCAGAAGTCGGTGAGTTTGCGGTAATGAGTTGTGTACAGAGTCTTCCGACCGGTGCGTTTATGGATTGGGGAATTATTAAAGATCTTTTTATCCCATACAAACAACAGAAATCTAAAATCCTTGAAGGGAAAAGATATCTTGTGAATCTTTATATTGACGAAGATCTGGAACTGATTACCGGTACAACAAAGTTCAAAAGAAACCCACAATATGAAGACGTTCCTTTTCAGAGAGGAGATAAGGTGGAGTTGATCATGATGAACGAAAGCGAACTGGGATGGAATGTAGTGATCAATAAAAAATATATCGGATTGATCTACACCTCTGATGTATACAAAAAAGTATATCCTCTTTCTGAGGAAGAAGGTTACATCAAAGCAATTCGTGAAGACGGGAAAATTGATGTTTCACTACAGCCTGAAGGTTTTGAAAATATCGATGAATACAGACAGAAAATTCTTAACAAACTTGAAGAAAACTTTGGATTATTACATCTGTCAGACAAATCTTCACCCGAAGAAATAAAAGATGAACTCCAGATGAGTAAAAAGAATTTCAAAAAAGCCCTTGGTGGTTTATATAAAGACAAAATCGTTGAGATTTTAGAAGATAAAATTAAATTGGTTTAAAAAATAAAAGAGCAGAAATTTCTGCTCTTTTTTATTTAGTTTCGGTTCTTGATCAATAGCCATCCATTATACACCCTGCCGTCTGACACTTTGATCGTGTACCAGTAATTTCCTGTGGCAAGTGGAGCAGAATTGTATTTTCCATCCCATTCAAACGATTTTTTACCTATGATCTTTCTGAATACAATCAGGCCTTTTCTGTCATATACCAAAATCTCAGTTCCTGAATAATTTTCCAATCCGGCAATACGCCATTGATCATTTATTCCGTCTGCATTTGGACTGATCATATTGGGTATATTAAATATAGAAAAGTTTTTCTCTCCTATGATACATCCAGATTTTGTACGGACGTATACTTTGTATTCTCCTAAACTTAGATTTGTGAATACATTAGAGTTCTGCCAGTTTTGATTATCCAGAGAATATTCATAGTTTCCGGGAGATGACATAATCACCGTTGCTGTACCGTTACTGATCATGATGGAAACGATTTCTCCCAAAACTGAATAACTTAACTGAATATCATCTGTATTTTCACATCCGAAGCTGTTGGTTACTTTTACCCAATAATTCCCCGGAGCAGAAACCGTGATGGTTTGGCTGGTAGCTCCTGTATTCCATAGATAGGCTGCAAAACCTGATCCTGCATCAAGTACAACTGTTTTTCCTTTACAGAAATCGAAGTCTTCAGGAAGAGTAATCTCAGGTTTAGGATTTACATTCAATTCTAAAATTATATCTTTAAAACATCCGTCTGCGGTTGAAACTCTGACATTGATGATATTTAATCCGGTAGTTAGAGTGTAGTTTGAAGGATTTGTGATCGGATTTCCTGATGAAGTGGTATAGGTGAAAATATAGTTATTGGGATTTGCAATGATATTTGACTGATAAGACGTTAAGTCTACGATCATTGTATTTCCTGTAGTACTGTTACACAGAGATGTTCTGTAATTACCTGCCGGAACATTGTTTTGCGATAATGTAATTGAAATGCTTAATTTTTCCGATTCGCAATTATTCAAAGTCTGAGTGACAAAGTAAGTCTGTCCGTTGACAAGTGGAGTATTAACCGGAAGAATATTTCCTGCTGCATCATAATAAATCAAAGCTGTTCCGTTGACTGCCAAATTTACTATTTTGGGATTGGAAGAAGCACAGAAATCCTGAACTGAATTTGCAATTGGTTTTGGAGTATTGTTAATAATGACCTGAACAGAAGTTTTTATGCTTTCACAATTATTCACGGTCTGTGAAGCATAATAAGATTGCCCGTTCGTCAGGAGGGTGCCTGATGTCAGGATATTTCCGTTCGCATCATACCACTTGATATTTTGCCCTGTAATCTGAAGATTTGCAATGGTGGGTAGACTTGCAGCGCAGAAAATTTGATTTACATTTCCTGTAGTCGGGGCAGCAGTGGAAGAAATTATTACATTTTGATTCTGAGTTGCTGTATTTCCGTTCCCATCATTAAACGTCCAGTGAATAATATAAGTTCCGGAAAGAGAATAGGTAAGAGGGTCTGTCGTTGTGGCAGTAACTGTACCCGCACAGATATCTGTTGCAGTCGGATAGGAAGAAACGATGGTGTTGCAGTCTCCGGTAATATCCGGAAGATTGGTAACATTCGGAATTGGTGCAGCAGTATCTCCAACCACAACGTTTACAGTAAAACTTCCATCGCAATCTCCGGAACCGGAAATTTGACAAGTATAAGTCCCTGTATTTCCTGAAGTAGCATTTGGAATGCTTGGGTTTTGCTGATTTGATGTGAATCCGTTTGGACCTGTCCAATTATAAATTGAACCTCCGGTTGCATTTAATTGTAATGTTGAGCCGGAACATACCGGAGAGTTGGAAGTTATTGTTCCTGCAGATGAACAATCTTTAAATTTTGCTATAAATACATCATTGGAAGGATGTCCTCCTGTTTGTTGGAAAGTTCCCGGCGTTGCAATACCTGTTGTGTTATTACTGGACATTCCCGTAAAGTAAATATAGTCTTCATTGTCTTTTGTAACATAGCCTAATTGCGTTCCTCCATTCCCACCGTAGAAAGTTCCCCATTCTTTTATATTATTTTGATTATACTTGATCATATAGGTCTTTATTCCGGGTCCTGTACTAGTCATATATGCATTTGGAGTGGCAATTCCTGCTTGATTTATCTGAGCGGAAAGCCCTGCCATAAATACATTTCCTGTTTCATCAATATAAGCTGATAACTGAAGCTCATGCTGAACCGGATAAGCCGCTTTTACAATAGTGTTGTTACTCAGGTTTATTCTCCATATACCTGCAATAGTGTAGGGATTGGCATTTACATCTGGAAATTCACCGGCAAGAATTAACGTATTATTTACAATTCGGGCTTCCCATACACGTTCTTGTATAGAATTCCCGTAGTAACTTGACCTTAAAAGTGCTCCTGATTTTGAAAACCTTAAATATAATCCATCGCTTACTCCTCCAAAGGTCGGTTGAAACGGATTGATCATGGGTATATTTTGTGATCGGGTCGCTCCGATAACTTCTAAATCCCCAGTAGATGAGAATATATTGAAAATTGAAGTTGAATGATCTGAGCCACCAAAAAATGATGACCAGAGAGTATTTCCTGTTGCGGCATCTAATTTAATAATGTATCCATCGGTATAACCATTGGGACTCAGTTTAGTTGGTTGCGCAGCATTTAAAATAGGGAAATTAGGACTCATTGTTTGTCCGCCTAAAAATACTTCGTTATTATTATACGATACTGTATAAACCTCATCAGGTGAGTTTCCTATGAAATGCTTTTGATATATCAGAGCACCGTCCGGATTAAATTTTGCTAAAAAAGCATCAGTATTGCTTGTGATTCTATTAATCTTGCCTCCTGCGTATATATTAAAGTTTTCATCAATATCAAAACTTTCAAAACCATCATCCCTTTGTGTTCCGTAATACGTGCCCCAAAGCTTTTGTCCGTTCTTTGTTATTTTCATTAGAAACGCATCAAATGCACCAATTATGTTGTTTTGAGGAACTCCGGAGGTTGCTATATTTGTACTGCTGTTAGTAGCCCCTGCAAGATAGCCTGTATTTTGACTGTCGGTTTTATATCTTCCGTAATCTTCACCAAAGCCACCCGCGTAGCTTCCCCAAATTCTCGTAGGTACCGGATCAATTACAATTGTTTTATTTGAAACATCAATTTGAGAATGAAACCCAAAGATTTGGTGGCCCAAATCTTTAAACGATACGGTAATATTTTCTCTGACCTGTCCTTCAATCCAACTTTGGGGAATATTTTCCTGCATATTCCCGAAACGAACTTTCATTAACAGTTTGTTGTTTTCAATAGAAGTCAGAGCACCGTTAAATTTCATTTTTATATCCGAAACTTTTCCTCCCGGATGTAGAATAAAATTATATTCTATTGGTTTTAAACTGTCTTTAGGTTTAAAAAATACTAAGTCAATATTATTGTAAATGTTTTTGTAGATAATTTTTTGATAGCGGTGAACGTTTGTAATTCCTTCGGGTTTATCAGTCAGGTTATAGTAGTTTTCGTAATCAACTGATTTTCCATGCGCAATTATTTTGGTGTTTTTATTTGAGTTAATAAGCTCAATATCTACTCTGTGAAAAAGGTTTTCATAGGTGTATTCCTCAATATTAAATTCCTTTCTGTTTACAACATTATGTTCTCTGCCCTTATTAAATTCAGGGTTGATTGTTTTCTTCGTTTCATAAATATCATAAGAAAAACCGGTAGAACGTAACTGAACATTTAACCCTGCAGAATGAAACAGATATTTTACCTCCTTATTTTCTTTTCCGTCCTGATTTAGTATCTGTCCTTTATTTTCGTAAAAATAATATTCATTATCCTTCTGAAACTTCGTCTGTCCAAACGAAAACACATAAAAGAAAAGTGACAGAAGAAATAATTTTTTTTGCATCGGTTATTAATTTCGGCAAATATATTAAAATCATTGTCTTTATCATGTTTATAAATCATTAACTCGTGACAGGTATGAAAAACATGATGCAAATCATAACAATTTTATTAATTATTTTGTTTAACAATTTTGTCAAAACAAATGATTGGTTTAAATTTGCACAAAATTGTTTAACAAAAATGTCAAAACAAGAGAAAAAAGACCAGACACAGGAACTAATAAAGGAAACGGCAAAGAATTTATTTTTTGTACAGGGTAAATTTAATGCAACTACACAGGAAATCGCTGACGAGGCAGGGGTGAACAGGACGCTGATAAACTATTATTTCCGTTCCCGGGATAATCTGATTCAGATCATTTTCGACGAAGCTCACAGAGTGGAAAAAGAAAAATCTGAGATCATTATGAATTCTGATCTTCCTTTTAAACAAAAGATCGCCAAGTTTATCGATGGCAGTTTACAGACAAGTTTACAGTATCCTTATCTGGAAACCTATATCGTTTCTCAGATTAATAAAGGAAGCTGCCACAAAAGAGATGTTGAGGAAGAAGAGCTGAAGAAACTCTACGCCGATATCGAAATAGAAATGCAATTGGGAAATATTGAAAAAATGGCACCCGTGCAGTTTGTACTCAATATGATATCGCTTCTGGTATTTCCAAGTGCTGTCCGTCCCTTATTCTTAGAAAATATGATGATCGACGAAAAGGAATTTGACCTGCTCATTGCCGACAGAAAAGATATTATCCTGAATATGCTTTTTAAAAAATAATTAAAAAGTGTTAAGGTAATTATAAAACTCAATCGTCCTTTAGCAATAAAGTAAAATGAAAAATCAATATTATAAAAATAAACGAAGTACTAAATTATGAAGAGAAAACTTATAACTGCAAAAAAGCTAAAAATTGGGATAGCTGCAGCATTTATGATTTTAGGCTCTACATCTGCTTTTGCCCAACAAGAGGTTTCTCTGCAGGAAGCTATCAAGCAGGCTTTGCAAAATAAAGCAGAAGCCAAAAAAGCAGCTTTGCAGATCAAAAAGGCTGAATATAAAATTGCAGAGGCAAGAGCAGGTGCATTGCCACAGGTGAGCGCAACTGCGGGATTAACGTATAATCCAATTATTCAGGAGTCATTATTGGAATTTGGTGGTGAAAGAATTCGCGCCAAACTCGGACAGCCATGGACATCAAGTGCTGTTGTAACGCTGAATCAGGCGATTTTTGACCAAAGAGTTTTTACAGGTCTTAAAGCGGCAAAATCTACAAGGGAATTTTATGTTTTGAATGCTCAGCTTTCTAATGAGCAGATCATCGAGAATGTGGCCACTGCCTACTATCAGGTTTTTGTACAGGAAGAAAACCTTAAAACATTAAACGTAAGTTACACCAATACTGAAAAAGTAAGAAATGTAATTAAAAGTCTGGTGGAAAATGGATTGGCAAAAGGAATTGATCTCGACCGTACCAATGTGCAGTTAACCAATATCAGTGCCAACAGACAACAATTGGTAAATGCAGTAGAGCTTTCAAAAAACTCTCTGAAATTCTACATGGGAGTTCCTATTGATACACCGATCGAGCTTGAAGAAAAGAGTATCGAACCGAAGCCTGAGCTGATCGCCGGAACTGTAGATCTGGATACCAGAACAGAAGTAAAGGTTCTCCAGAAAAACAGGGAACTTCTGCAATTCAATAAAAAAGCAACCGAAGCGTACCTTTATCCTACAGTTGGTTTGCAGGCAAACTATGGCTGGGCTGGTCAGGGAGGTAAATTTCCTTTAACGAACGGTCTTAACAACGGCGTTCTTTGGAGTGACTATTCAGCAATCGGTTTAAATATCAACATTCCGATTTTTACCGGTGGAGCTACAAGGTCTAAAATTCAACAGGCAGAAATTGATATCTTAGATTTAGACCAGGATATCCAGAACACTCAGCTAACCTTAAGTTTAGATTATAAAAATGCAGTCACCAATATTGAAAATTCCCTGATCAACATTGAAAGCATGAAAAATAATGTAACGCTTGCTGAAAAAGTTCAGAGAGATACTCAGGCTAATTATCAGTATGGTTTGGCAACATTGACGGAAGTTTTGGACTCTGAAAATGCCCTGACAGACGCAAAACAGAATTATACCACTGCTTTATTAGACTACAAACAGGCTGAAATTAAATTAATTAAAGCTAAAGGCGAACTTAATACTTTACAAAACCCATAATTAAAATGAAAAAAACTTTAATATATATCATCGTAGCTGCAGTACTGATCGGTTTAGCTGCATGGAAAATTTCAGATAACAAAAAGAAGCAGGAAACTGAAGTAAAAGAAGTAGCAAAACAGGTTGACAAAATCAATGTTAACGTTATCACAGCTTCGAGAGAAAATATCAATACAGATTATTCTGCAAACGGAACTTTTATCCCAAAGCAGGAAATGAATCAGTCAGCTGATATTTCCGGCCGTGTAGTCAGTGTTTTTGTTAAAGAAGGTTCAAGAGTAGGAGCAGGCCAGGTTCTGGCAACCATTAAAAGGGATGCTATCGAAGTAGATGTTACGCAGGCTCAGAATAATTTGCAGAATGCCATTGCAGACAACCAGCGTTACGAAAATGCTTTTAAAACAGGAGGTGTTACAAAACAACAGCTGGATAACTCACGATTACAACTGAAAAATATGCAGGCTGCTGTAAGAGCACAGGGGGTTAGAGTAAATGATACAAGCATCAGAGCAGGAATCAGCGGTACAATAAATAAAAAAATGGTTGAGCCGGGAATGGTTGTTGCACCGGGAACAGCATTATTTGAAATCGTAAACATCAATTCGCTGAAACTGTCAGTTTTAGTTGACGAAAGCCAGATTGGAAAAATTCAGTTAGGCCAGGAAGTTTCGATTAATGTCAATGTTTTGCCTGAAGATTCTTTCAGCGGGAGAATTACATTTATTGCTCCAAAAAGTGATGCTTCTTTAAATTTCCCGGTAGAAATTGAAGTTCAGAACAGAGGAAACTTAAAAGCGGGTATGTATGCAACAGCTTTGTTTAAAACCAACAACGGTGCCGAAACTCAGAATATGCTGACAGTTCCTGCTCAGGCATTCGCAAACGGAGTAAGCTCAGGTCATCTTTTCATTGTGAGCAATGGTACAGCAAAAATGATTACTGTAAAAACCGGGAAAGTATACGGAGACAAAGTGCAGATTATCAGCGGACTGAATGGTGGAGAACAGGTCATTACCAGCGGACAGATCAATCTTGACAACGGCTCTAAAATCAATATTATTAAGTAGCAGAAGATGAAGTTAGCAGAAATATCCATTAAAAGACCGTCACTGGTTATCGTACTGTTTACGATATTGACCTTGGGAGGTTTGTTAAGTTACTCCATGATGGGGTACGAGTTGATTCCGAAGTTTGAAACCAATATGGTAACGATTTCTACGGTGTATCCGGGAGCTTCGCCGGCAGAGGTGGAAACCTCGGTGACCCGGAAGATTGAGGATGCCGTTGGTTCTTTGGAAAATGTAAAAAAAGTAGAATCATCTTCTTACGAGAGTTTGTCTGTCATCATGGTTCAGCTGAACACCGGTGCCGATGTCAACTACGCATTGAATGATGCACAGAGAAAGGTAAATGCTATTTTGGCAGACCTTCCGGAAGATGCAGATCCGCCATCACTTCAGAAATTCTCTTTGGATGATTTACCGATCATGACGTTGAGTATTACGAGTAATAAGATGAACAATAAAGATCTTTATGATCTTTTAGATAAAAAAATTGAGCCCGTTTTTTCCCGTGTTAACGGTGTGGCTCAGGTGGACCTTGTGGGTGGACAAGAAAGAGAAATTCAGGTTAATTTAGATGAAAAGAAACTGCAGGGTTATGGTCTCTCTATAGGAGATGTACAGCAGGCGATTCTTTCTTCCAACCTAGATTTCCCAACCGGAGCTTTGAAAACGAGAACTTCAAGATCTACCATCAGACTTTCCGGAAAATACAGGGATGTCGCTGAAATGAACAGTCTGGTAGTTTCAAACAAAAATGGAGTGCAGGTACGTCTTTCTGACGTGGCAATGGTTTTTGATACTCAAAAGGACGTTGAAAAAGTGGCTAGATTTAACCAAAATCCTACTATTTTACTTCAGGTAAAAAAACAGTCTGATGCCAATGCAGTATCGGTATCCGAAGCGGTTCAGAAAACTATTGAGCAGGTTAAGGAAAACTATAAAGTTCAGGGTGTAAATGTAACAATCGTTGATGACAATACAGATTTTACCCTTGAGGCAGCCGATCATGTAATTTTCGATTTATTTTTAGCGATTATTTTGGTGGCAGTCGTGATGTTGTTATTCCTTCACAACATCAGAAACGCATTTATCGTAATGGTTTCTATTCCGGTATCATTGATTGCTACCGTAATCGGGATGTATTTGATGGGGTATACTTTAAACTTAATGAGTTTATTAGGACTTTCACTCGTGGTAGGTATTCTGGTGGATGATGCGATTGTGGTATTGGAGAACGTTTACCGTCACATGGAGATGGGTAAAAGCAGAATCCGTGCTGCGTATGATGGAGCTTCAGAAATTGGATTTACCGTAACGGCGATTACTATGGTAATTGTGGTGGTATTCTTACCAATTGCAATGAGTTCAGGTTTGGTTTCAGACATATTAGCACAGTTTTGTGTCACTGTAGTTATTGCGACACTGTTCTCATTATTGGCTTCATTTACCATTATTCCCTGGTTATCTTCAAGATTTGGAAAATTAGTTCATTTGACGGGTAAAAATCCTTTCGAGAAATTTATTCTTTGGTTTGAAAAGCAATTGGATAAATTCACACACTGGATTACCGGAATTCTAGAATGGGTTTTAAAATCTGGTTTAAGAAGAATTATGACTGTTGTTCTTACATTTGTACTTCTGATTGTAGTGACAATGGGATTAATGGGTGGCGGATTTATCGGTGGAGAATTCTTCCCTAAAATGGACAGAGGTCAGTTCCTTGTTCAGATGGAATTACCTAAAGATGCCTCTGTAGAAAAGACCAACCAATTAACTTTAGCGGTTGAAAAATACCTTAGAGATGATAAAGATGTTGTCGATATGATTACAACTGTTGGTCAGCAGTCATCAGGTTTCGGTGGTGCGCAGGCAACTTTGTATCAATCAGAAATTCAGGTAATTCTAGTTGATAAAGCTGAACGTAACGAAAGTACAGACATCAAATCTGCTAAAATTAAAAGAGCTTTGGAAGAAAAGTTCACCGGAGTTGAGTTTAAAACCGCACCAATCGGATTAATGGGAGCAGATGCTGCACCAATCGAAATGGTTGTTACCGCTCAGGATAATGCAACAGCAAATAAAGAAGCGAACAGAATTCTTGCTTTGCTTAAAAAAGTTCCTGGAGCTGTAGATGCTGAATTGTCATCAGACTCAGGAAACCCTGAAGTTCAGGTAAATATCGACAGAGATAAAATGTCTTCTCTAGGTTTAAATCTTTCAAGTGTAGGACAAACAATGCAGACTGCATTCAGTGGAAATACAGACGGGAAATTCAGAGCCGGAGAGTATGAATATGATATTAACATCCGTTTTGGTGATGCCAACAGACAGTCAATTGATGACGTAAGAAACTTAATGTTTACCAATACCGATGGAGAACAGATCAGACTGAGTCAGTTTGCTGATGTGAAAATGGGTTCAGGGCCTAGCTTGTTGGAGCGAAGAGATAAAACAGCTTCCGTAAAAGTAAAATCTAAAGTGGTTGGTCGTGCAATGGCAGACGTAGCCAACGAGTGGGCGGATCAGTTTATGAATAACGAAAAAACAAAACCAGCCGGTGTCACTTACATCTGGAGTGGAGATATGGAGAACCAGACAGAAGGTATGGGTACGTTAGGAATTGCTTTAATGGCGGCTATCGTATTGGTTTATCTGGTAATGGTTTCGCTATATGACTCATTTGTATATCCGTTTGTGGTATTGTTCTCAATTCCTTTGGCATTGATTGGGGTAATGGTTATCCTTGCAATTACAGGAAATACCATCAATATCTTTACCATGTTGGGGATGATCATGTTAATTGGTTTGGTAGCGAAAAACGCAATTATGATTGTCGATTTTGCCAACATGAGAAAAGCTGCTGGAGCAAGTACCCATGACGCTTTGATTCAGGCAAATCACGCACGTCTTCGTCCGATTCTGATGACAACCATTGCGATGATTTTCGGTATGATCCCGATTGCGATTGCAAAGGGAGCAGGAGCCGAGATGAATAACGGTTTGGCTTGGGTAATCATCGGTGGTTTGACTTCATCGTTATTCCTTACCTTAATTATTGTACCAACGGTTTATTCACTATTCGATTCAATGTTGAGAAGAATGGGTAAGCATGAAACAGTGGATTATGATGCTGAAATGAAAGCTGATTATGAAGAAAAAGAACTAAGTGAAGACGGTTACACCCCGAAACACGTAGATTAAATATAACAACCTTAATTAACCTGAA